>JBGSBQ010000345.1:0-4719 GCA_041730475.1 Sphingomonadaceae bacterium | reverse complement strand
CAATGATTGGGGTATTTTGATTAGGATTTTTTGTATTTCGAATGTTAATCGTTGCTTCGTAACCATCCATGTTTGGCATTTGAATATCCATTAGAATAATATCGAAAATCACAAAGAAACCAGCCTGATCATCGACCTGTTCACGCGTGACTACGGTCGTGTGGCACTGGTGGCCAAGGGTGCCAAGCGGCCCCATTCGGCGCTGCGCGGCGTGCTGCAAACGTTTCAGCCGCTGCAGGCCAGCTGGGTCGGCAAGTCCGAACTGCGCACGCTGACGGATGCCGAATGGGTCGGTGGCATGCTGCCGCTGGAAAAGACCGCACTGCTGTGCGGCTTCTACCTGAACGAATTACTGGTCAAGCTGCTGGCCCGTGATGATGCCCATCCTGCGCTGTTTGACCACTACGTGGCAACCTTGAACCAACTGGCGCATAATGAGCCGGCGCCGATTGTCTTGCGCAAGTTCGAGCGCATCCTGCTGAAGGAGACGGGCGTCTCGGCTGACCTGTCGCGCTGCACGGCGACGCGCGAGCCGGTGCTGGCCGAGCGTCTGTATGTGGTCGACCCCGAGCGCGGTCCGCGCCCCGAGCGCGCCGCAGACAATGCGCCCCGCGTCAGCGGCAAGACGCTGCTCGACATGGAGCGCGGCGATTACGAGGACGTGGCGACGCAGGCCCAGAGCAAGCAGCTAATGCGCTTCCTGCTGGCCCACCACATGGGCGGCGCGCCGCTGAACACGCGCCAGATCCTGATTGACCTGATGCAGTTATAAACGCAAACCATCTAAACGGTATATCTCAATGAGCTTCCTGCAACCTGTTGGCACCATCATCGACCTGGGCGTGAACATCGATCACGTCGCCACGCTGCGCAATGCGCGCGGTACCAAGTATCCGGATCCGATCCGCGCCGCACTGCTGGCCGAGCAGGCCGGCGCCGACTGCATCACGCTGCACCTGCGCGAAGACCGCCGCCACATCAAGGATGCCGACGTCATCGCGCTGGCGCCGCAGCTGCTGACGCGCATGAATCTGGAAGCGGCTGTGACGCAGGAGATGATCGATTTCGCCTGCCGCATTAAACCGGCCGACGTTTGTCTGGTGCCGGAAAAGCGTACCGAAGTGACCACCGAAGGCGGTCTCGATGTGGTCACCCATTTCAACGCGGTGCAAGCGGCCGTCAAGCAGTTGCAGGCCGAGGGCATCCGGGTCAGCCTGTTCATCGACGCCGATGAAGCGGCGATCGCCGCCGCCGCCGAAATCGGCGCGCCCGTGATCGAACTGCACACCGGCCGTTATGCGGACACGGAAGGGGCCGAGCAGCTGGCCGAACTGGAACGTGTCAAAGCGGGTGCGCGCTTCGGCGTCGCGCGCGGCCTGAAGGTGAATGCCGGCCACGGTCTGCATTACACCAATGTACAGGCGATTGCCGCGATTCCCGAAATTGGCGAACTGAATATTGGCCACGCCGTGGTCGCGCATGCGGTCTTCGTTGGCTGGGAAAACGCCGTGCGCGAAATGAAAGCGATCATGGTCGCGACACGCCTCGGTGCCAAATGATTTACGGTATCGGCACCGATATCTGCAAGATTCCGCGCATTGAGGCGGCGCTGCAGCGCCATGGCGACCGCTTCGCGCAAAAGATATTGGGACCGCAAGAAATGCAGAAATACCTGGCCCGCAAGGCCAAGAATGAGGTTCGCGGGGTGCGCTTCGTGGCCACCCGCTTCGCTGCCAAGGAAGCGTTTTCCAAGGCCATCGGCCTGGGCATGCGCATGCCGATGACGTGGCCGGCGGCGCAGATGCTGAATGCGCCGAGCGGCAAGCCGATGATCGTCTGCAGCGGCGTTTTGGCAGACTTTATGCAGCAACACCGCCTGTCGGTACAGGTGACGGTCAGCGACGAGGAAGAATACGCGGTCGCTTTCGTCATCGTCGAACAGGCCCCGGAATAGAAGCGATGATGGAAGAAGTCAGCACCACCCCCGATCCACGCGAACAAGTGCTGGCCACCGTGGCCAAGCTGCCCAACCTGCCGGGCGTGTACCGCTATTTCGACGCCGAAGACAAAGTGCTCTACGTCGGCAAGGCGCGCGACCTGAAGAAGCGTGTGTCGAGCTACTTCCAGAAGAACTTGAGCAGCCCGCGCATCGCCATGATGGTCGAGCGTATTGCACGGCTGGAGACCACCGTCACGCACAGTGAAGCCGAAGCGCTGATCCTTGAGAATAACCTGATCAAGGCACTCAGCCCGCGCTTCAACATCCTGTTCCGCGATGATAAATCCTATCCTTACCTGAAGATTACCGGCGGCGATGCGCCGCGCATGGTGTATTACCGTGGCGCGGTCGACAAGAAGAACCAGTATTTCGGGCCGTTCCCCAGTTCGTGGGCGGTCAAGGAATCGATGCAGATTTTGCAGAAGGTGTTCCGCATCCGCACCTGCGAGGACAGTGTGTACGCCAACCGTACCCGCCCATGCCTGCTGAACCAGATCGGTCGCTGTAGCGGTCCCTGTGTGGACCTGATCAGCAAGGAAGACTACCAACTGGACGTGAACAACGCGGCGCGCTTCCTGCGCGGGCGCCAAAGCGAAGTGATGGCGGATCTGGAGCAGAAGATGCACGCCTTCGCGGCCGAACTCAAATTCGAGCAGGCGGCGTCGGTGCGCAACCAGATCCAGTCGCTGTCGCGCGTGCTGCACCCGCAGAGCATGGAAACCACGGGCGACGCCGATGTCGACATCATCGCCGTGCTGGTGCAGGGCGGGCGCGCCTGCGTCAATCTGGCCATGGTGCGCGGCGGCCGTCATCTGGGCGACCGCGCCTACTTCCCGAACCATGTCGGCGATGCCGAGGCGATCGCCGAACACGCAATCGAGGTCGAAGTACTGGCCGCCTTCCTGGTCCAGCACTACACCGAGAAGTTCATGCCCGGTACCCTGATCCTGAACATCGAATTTGACCAGCCGGCGCTGATGCTGGCTCTGCAGGAGCAGTGTGGCCATCGCATCCACCTGATCTTCCAGCCGCAGGATCAGCGTCGCAAGTGGCTGGAGCTGGCGCAGAAGGGGGCCGAGATTTCGCTGGCGCGGCTGCTGTCAGAGCAGGGCTCGCAGCAATCGCGCACGCGCGCACTGGCCGATGCGCTGGCGCTCGAATCGCAGGATCTGGAGACGTTGCGGGTCGAATGCTTCGACATCAGCCATACGCAGGGTGAAGCGACGCAGGCGTCGTGCGTGGTGTTCCATCATCACCAGATGCAGAATGGCGAATACCGCCGCTACAACATCAACGACATCACGCCCGGCGATGATTACGCGGCGATGCGGCAGGTACTGCTGCGCCGCTACGAAAAAGTCGCCAACGGTGATGGCGTAATGCCGGACGTGGTGCTGATTGACGGCGGCAAAGGCCAGATCGAAATGGCGCGCCAGGTGTTTGCGGAGCTGGGGCTGGACATCAGCCTGATCGTCGGTGTCGCCAAAGGGGAGGGCCGCCGCGTCGGCCTTGAAACCCTGATGTTCGTTGATGGCCGGCCAGCGCAGGAGCTGGGCAAGGAGTCGGCGGCGCTGATGCTGGTGGCGCAGATCCGCGACGAAGCGCACCGCTTTGCCATCACCGGCATGCGCGCCAAGCGCGCCAAGACACGCCAGACATCGCGCCTCGAAGAGATCGAAGGTATCGGTGCCAAGCGGCGCCAGAAACTGCTGGCGCGCTTCGGCGGCCTGCGCGGCGTGGTCGATGCCAGTGTCGAAGATCTGATGCAGGTGGAAGGCATTTCCAGCGCGCTGGCCGAGGAAATCTACAAGCAGCTGCACTAGGCGCTCAGCGGCACTGCAACGGTGCTGGTTTAAAGTCGCACGGCAGGGTAGACTAGCGGCGCATTACAAAATTTCATTGCCGTTCACACACGAACCTATGCCTTTTAATATCCCGATTCTGTTGACCTGGTTGCGCGTCGCGCTGATCCCTCTGGTGGTAGGCGTCTACTATCTGCCGACGACCTGGCTGCCGGTGGCAGACCAGAATCTGGCGGCCACGCTGGTGTTTATTGTGGCCGCCGTCACCGACTGGTTCGACGGCTTTCTGGCGCGGCGCTGGAACCAGACCTCAGCCTTTGGCGCCTTTCTCGATCCGGTGGCCGATAAGCTGATGGTGGCCGGCGCCTTGCTGGTGCTGGTGCAGCTGGACCGCGCCAATGCGGTGCTGTCCTTCATCATCATCGGGCGCGAAATCGCGATTTCCGCGCTGCGTGAATGGATGGCGCAGATCGGTGCCTCGAAATCGGTGGCCGTCAGTTCGCTCGGTAAAATCAAGACCACGGCGCAGATGATGGCGATTCCGATGCTGCTGTTCCATGACGTGCTGTGGGGTGCTGTCGATACCCAATTCTGGGGTTCGCGTCTGCTGGAAGTGGCTGCCGTGCTGACGGTCTGGTCGATGTTCTACTACCTGCGTTTGGCGTGGCCGATGATTAAAGAGAAGGCCGGCTCGCTGGAATAAGCTGGTCAAACTTCAATCTTTCGCTCAAGGCACTTTTTGACCATTGACAGCCGCTGTAGTTCCTCTATAATGCTGGCCTGTTGTTGATGACGCGGGAGTAGCTCAGTTGGTAGAGCGCAACCTTGCCAAGGTTGAGGTCGAGAGTTCGAGACTCTTCTCCCGCTCCAGTTTTCTGGATCGTGTCATAGGTAAAAACAGCGAATGTAGCAAAAAGT
>JBGSBQ010000344.1:0-4724 GCA_041730475.1 Sphingomonadaceae bacterium | reverse complement strand
GCTACATACCTATGAAAAAGACAAAAATCAGTCCCGAGCAGCTCGGTAAAAGTGGGGACCAAACGGGTGTGATGGGGGTCCAGGAGGGTCGAAAAGTGGCTGAAAAGTGGTCGGGAAGGCCCCAAATGACCCCCATTTTGGTCCAGGATGATATTATTTCATTCGAAAAATTTCGATTTTTCGACCCATTTTGACCCATTACCTGCATCTGGTAGGTCAGCGCCTTCATCACCGGCGCGCTGATGAACAGCTGCGCCAGGAAGCTGCCCAGCCCGATGACAGGGTTGACGGCCAGCGCATACACCAGCGGCGCCGTGCCCAGATTCACTTGCGGGATCACCACTACATGCAGGTTGGCGCTCTCATTGGCAATATCGGCGCTGCCGTCCATCAGCACGGTGGCCGCCACGCCGTGCATCTTCAGATTCTCGGTGCGGGCGATGCCACGGTTGATGCTGGCATTCGCGCTGATGCCATCAAACGCCAGTCCGTCGGAAAACACGTCATGGAAGTCCAGCTTCAGCAGGCGCGGCAAGGCTTGCAGGCTGACCACGCCGAGCAGCTTGGCGGCACCCGGGTCCTGCTTCAGGAACTGGCCTTTTTCAACATTCATGCTGATCTGACCCGACAGACTGGGAATGTCGAAGGAATACGGCAAGCCCTTCCACGCAATATCGCCATTCAGCTTGCCCTTACCGCCCTTCAGCGTACCGGCAAAGCCAAACCGGTCCAGCAGTTTGCCAGCGTCAGCGATGTCGAGCAGGAAATTCATGCTGGTGGTGTGCTCGCCATTGGTGCTGACCCATTTGCCGGTCGCCTTCAGCTCGCCATCGGGATTGGCCAGCGACAGCTTGCTGACGCGCCACTCGCGGGCCGTGCTCAGCATGGCGTTATTGGCCTGCAATTCCAGCCGGCCCAGCGGCTTGTTGAACAGTTCAAAGCGTTCGGCCACGATGTCCAGTGCCGGGATGGTAGCGGCCGCACTTTTGCCTTCCAGTAGCTCCTGCACATCATTGGCGGCCGATTCCGGGATCACCAGCGACGACAGGCGCGCCGTCACCTTGCCCAGGCCTTGGCCGGTGGGCGACTCGTTCCAGGTCAGGTAGCCGGCCACCTGAGCCGCATCGATGGTGGCTTGCCACTGCGATTTCTGGTGCGTCAGGCCCAGCACCACGTTGTCCAGCTTGCGATCACCAATCACCAGTTCGGTCGCGCGCGCAGCGATCGTATCGGGCAGCACGTACTGGCTCAGGTCGGTGGTATCGACCGCCGCCCCCGGCTTCAGCGGCTCCGGCTTGCCCGCCACCAGTTCGCCGAAATCGAGCCAGTGGTCGACATTCAGCGCCTTCATGTTGACGTTCAGCATCATGCCGCTGTCCGGTTCCGGTGCCGGCGCATTGATGCCGATGCCGCCGCGCAGCAAATGCCAGGGCTGCTTGCCGAATTTGTTGCGCGCATAGCGGGCCGCGATGCCGCTGCCGAGCGCGATACGGATGTCGTCATGCTGCATGCTGGCGTCGGCGGCGCTGGTATTGGTCAACACAAAGTGCAGCGGCAGCGGCTCGGCTGCCGCCTTCTTCAGCGGCACCGGCAAGTCCAGCCCCAGCCCGGCCAGCGTGGAATCGACCACCACCTGCACCTGGTGCTCGCGCGCCGTGATCAGGCCGGTGTACCGGGCCGCGCCGCTGAAATGGGCGGCCAGGCGCTGCATCATCGGCGTCGGGTAATTCTTGCGGAAACCCTCGGCTGTCAGGCTGCCAGCCAGCTTGACGATGATCGAACTGTCGCGCTGGCTGCCTCCGGTGATGCTGACCGGGCCGCCGAGGAAAGTCCCGGACAGCGCGTTCAGGTTGACGCCATGCTCATTGAATTCAATCTTGCCCTGTGAACCCTGCACGGGCGGCAGGTCATTGAACAGCACGATGTCGTTGTTCTGTAACTGCAGCGTCCCCTGCACCTTGGACTCGATCAGGTGCGCCAGTGGCAGATGCAGCTTCAGCGCCAGCCGCGCGCTGCCGCTGGCCTGGGTTTCGTCGGTAAAGTGCGAAATCCATTCCAGCACCGGGCTGGCCGCCATGTATTTGAGGAATTCCTGCATCG
This sequence comes from Sphingomonadaceae bacterium, assembly GCA_041730475.1. Lineage (GTDB taxonomy): Bacteria > Pseudomonadota > Gammaproteobacteria > Burkholderiales > Burkholderiaceae_D > Rugamonas. The sequence continues at coordinate 2,624 of JBGSBQ010000344.1, read as the reverse complement.
GCCCGGCCGCATTGCCGTCGATCTCGAGCATCGATTCGTGCACGCTCAGGTCGGGAATCACTGCCTTCACACCGGACAGCGCGACCCCGGCCGTGGTGGCGCTGTCGCCGCGGATTTCCATGCGCGCGCGCTCGAACACAAAACTGCCCTTGATGTGCTCGGCCTGCGGCCACAGCGGCAACGGCTTGCCATCCTTGTCCTTGCCGGTCTTCGCATGCTCGCCCGGTGCATAATTGAGCTTGCCATCCTCGATGCGGCCGGCGACGCGGAACTCGCCGCGCGCGCGCTCGGCAGCCGTATTGCCATGGAAGGGGAAATGGGCCAGGTCGCCGCGCAGGCGCAGGCTGACGTCCTGCGCCATGCCGCCTTCGAGGGCACCGGTCAGCCAGGCCCGCAGGTCGGTCGGCGTCTGCAACGGCAGGTAGCGGCCAATGCGGTTCAGCTGGAAGCCATTCAGCGTGCCCGTCAGGTCGATCTTGCCCAGTCCCTTGCCGGCCAGCGGCAACACATGGCTGCCGGACAAACTGCCCGTCAACCCCTGCTGCACGAAATCGAACTGGTCTATTTGCAGCTGCAACTGATTGTCGGGCAAGAAAGACCAGCGCGCCTGCAGCTTCAGCTTGTCAAACGGCATGGCCGCTTCGCTGAAATAATCGGGCATCTGTAGCAGCAATTGTTCCGAGTTCAGGCTGAAGCTGCCGCCCTGGTCGCTGGCATCGATGGCACCGCTCAGGTTGTCAAACCCGGGCAACGCTGGCATGCCGGCGATGGCCGGCCCTTTCGCGCTCTTCGGCTGCGGCAGGCGCGCCGGCTGCGGCTTCAGTCCCAGCCCGGCCAGCTCGCCCTTGATGCGATACGATTGCAGCGCCGGATACGCGCCTTCCCATTCTGCCGAGAAATTCAACAAACGGCCGCGCGGCGCCGTGTCCGCCAGCAGCGCGCGCTGGTGCGCGCTCAGCGGCAGACGCTCGGCCAGCCCGGCCAGTGTTTGCAGGTCCAGCAAGCGGGCCCGCAATTCCATGCGCTCCGGCTGCTTGCCATTGGCGGCGGTGAAATGTTCGGACAGCGAGGTCGGTGCCATCACCAGGCCATCGGCGGTGGTCAGCGCCAGGTTGCTCAGTTCGACCCGGTGGCCACGCGCGCCGAAACGCCCCTCGATGCGGGCACCGGGCTTGAGCGCCGCCACCACCGACGACGGCACGTCTTCATGGGCGGCAATCCGACCGCTCAGCTGTTGCAAGTCGAGTGCCGGCAGCTCCGGGCCAAACTGGGCCGCCAGCCGGGCCAGGCCGATATCGGCCGTGACCCCGGTGATGCGGGCCTGGTCGATGCTGATCCAGCTGCGCAAGGAACCCAGCCCGGCAGTCAGCGTGAACGGATAATCGATCCAGGCTTTCCAGGCGGCAAGATCCCCATTGCGCAGGTCACTGTACAGCTCGCCCTTCCACAGGCTGACATCGGAGATGCGGCGCGCAAAGGCCGGATGGCTGAAGTCGGCACGCACGTCGAGCGGGGCGGCCAGCGCCGCCGGTGGCGTGGCCCGCAGCGCCAACTGGTGGCGCCGCCACTGGTTGTGCAACACCAGGTTGACCTGCTCCAGTACCAGCGGTGCGCCGCCGCGCAACTCATCGGTCCAGTCGATGCGGCCCTCGCGGATGACGATTTCGCGCTGTGACAACAGCCAGTCGGCGCCGGCGCCATCGGACTGTTGGTCCAGCTTGATCAGCAGGCCAGCCGCATACAGGCGGCCGCTGGCGTCACGCCGCACCGCCAGGTCAGGCCGGCTCAGTTCCAGCGTATCGAAGCGCACGTCCAATGCCAGCACGCTCCACCACGACAACGTGGCCGACACGCTGGGCAAGGTCAGCGCCGGCGCGCCGCGGGCGTCGCGCAGCACCACGTCACCGAGGAACAAGCTGGGGCGCAAGCCATGCCAGGACGCATAGATGCGAGAAATGCTGACCGGATTGCCGACCGCGCGGCTGGCCAAACCTTCTATCGTAGTCTGGTAATGTTCGATGTTCGGCAACACCGCGTAGCGCAGCGTCAGGAACAGGATGGCAAAGGCAAAGTACAGCAGCAGCGCCAGCTTCACGGTGAAGCCCAGCACATGGTGGGTGGCCAGGTTGCAGAGGCGATAGGCGGATCGCATCCGGTGCCAGCGCACGGCCAGCGGCGCGTCGCTCGTCACAGTCTCCTCTGCTATTTTTTGCATCGATAAGCTAATAAATCAGGCCCGGCCGGGCGAGGCCCGGCGTAAAATAAACCGCGAACAATCGCGAACAATCGCTTACTTGTGTCAGCGCTCTTGCAACCATGCAACACTGCTCCACCTTCCTGTACCACCCTCCAGGCCACGGTGCGGCCGCGCTCGGCTACAAGCTGTTCTGCCTGCGCAGCAATTCTACCCCATACCATGGGCAGAACAGGCTGATTCCGCCCTGTCTTAAGCTGGATTTACACACGAGACCGTGTCGTGACTCTTTCCTGGCAAGCTGAGTAATCATCTTGCCCCACCCGCTGCCCCACTATATTTATGAGTCCAACCACCCTGCTGTCTGCGTCCCGTTTCTACCAGCGCTGGCTGGCCGCCGCGCCCGAGCGCGCCGCCAAGGCCGATGCAC
>JBGSBQ010000343.1:0-4732 GCA_041730475.1 Sphingomonadaceae bacterium | reverse complement strand
GCGCCACCTGCGACCCGCCCGCGATCAGGCCCCCGCCCGGGGGGCTGCACGGCGCGCCCAACCCGCCCACCCCCCCGGGGGCCCTCCCCACCAGCAGCAGCAGCGCAAGCCCACTGGCACTGGCCACGGTCGCCGCGCCCGTAGTCGGCCTCACCGCAACACCACTGGCGCTGGCCCCGGTACCCAACGAGGAAGGCGCCGCGCTGACCTTCACTGCCAGCGGCAGCATCGATACTGGCAACGCCTTCTTCCAGCCCTTTGGCAACGGTCGCAGTTGCGCCACCTGCCACCAGCCCGACAATGGCTGGAGCATCAGCCCGGCCCGGCTGGTGGCACGCTTTGACCAGAGCGCCGGCCTCGATCCCGTATTTCGCCTGAATGATGGCGCGGTCTCGCCGCTGGCGGCCAGCGCCACGCTGGACCAGAAGCGCCTCGCCTACAGCCTGCTGCTGACCAAAGGACTGATACGGGTTGGCCTGCCGCTACCCTCTGGCGCCGAATTCACGCTGACCAGGGTCGACGACCCTTACCACTACGCCAGCGCCAGCGAGCTGTCGCTGTTCCGCCGCCCGCTGCCGACCACCAACCTGAAATTCCTCGGCAGCGTCATGTGGGATGGCCGCGAAACCGGCACCGACGCGGCCGCCGCCAACTGCCTGCGCGATGTGCGTCCGGCGCAGTGCTTTGCCAGCATCGACAGCAGCCTGCTGCACCAGTCGAATAGCGCGGTACGCGGCCACGCCGAGGCGGCGCGTGACCTGAGTGCGGCCCAGCAGCGCGCCATCGTCGATTTCGAGACCTCGCTGTTCACGGCCCAGTCCAGCGCCCTGCTGGCCGGTAGCCTGAGCGACGCCGGCGCACTGGGCGGACCACGCCAGCTGGCGCAGACCAGCTACTACTTCGGCATCAATGATGTCGAGGCGGGCGATTACCGCAGCGCTGCGCCCTTTAACCGCAATGTATTTGCGCTGTTCGGCGCATGGCGCAATCTCGATCGCCCGCAGCCGCCGACCCCGCGCGGCCGTCCCGTCGCAGCGTCGGCACAAGATCAGGCACGCGCCGCCATCGCACGCGGCGAACAGGTGTTCAACAACAAGCCGTTCAATATCACCGGCGTGGCCGGCTTCAACGATGAATTGCGGCGGCCGCTGGCGCGCGGTTCCTGCACCAGCTGCCATGACACGCCGGGCACCGGTTCGCATTCGGTGGCACGGATGTTCAATACCGGAGTCGCCGCCGCCAGCCAGCGCACGCCGGACCTGCCGTTGTACACCTTGCGTAACAGCGCCACCGGCGAACTGCTGGAAACCAGTGACCCGGGCGCCGCCATGATCAGCGGCAAGTGGAAAGATATCGGACGCTTCAAGGTGCCCAGCCTGCGCGGCATCGAAGCGCGCTCGCCGTATTTCCACAACGGCTCGGCCAGCACCATCGAAGCGCTGGTGACGTTCTATGACCAGCGCTTCCGCATCGGCTACACGGCGCAGGAAGCGGCCGACCTGGCCGCCTTCCTCAAGGCGCTGTAAGCTCGCGCGCCAGCCGGATGCCGGTGAACTGCCAGCGTGCGCCAGCCGGGAAGAAGTTGCGGTAGCTGGTCCGCGTGTGCGCGGCCGGCGTGGCGCACGAGGAGCCACGCAGCACGTACTGGTTCAGCATGAACTTGCCGTTGTATTCGCCCAGTGCGCCAGCGGCGGTTTTGAAGCCGGGGTACGGCGCATAGCTGCTGCTGGTCCACTGCCAGCAATGGTCGAACATCTGCTGCAACAGGCCGCCCTGCGGCCCGGCCGCTGCCGGATGCAGATGGCCCGCCTGCGGCGCTTGCGCCGTATGGGTGGCCGCCAGTTCCCATTCCGCCTCGGTCGGCAGGCGCGCACCGGCCCAGTGGGCATAGGCATCGGCTTCGAACAGCGACAGGTGCGTGACGGGCCGCGCCAGATCGACCGGCTGCGCGCCATACAGCGTGAATTCCTGCCACTGGCCCTGCTCATCCTGATGCCAGTACAGCGGCGCATGCTGGTGGTGCGTACGCACCCAGTCCCAGCCCTCGGCCAGCCACAGTGCCGCATCAAGATAGCCGCCGGCCTGCATGAAGGCCAGATATTCGCCATTGGTGACGAGGCGCGATGCCAGCGCGAACGGCGCCACATACTGGCGGTGGCGTGGCAGTTCGTTATCGAAGCAGAACTCCGGACCCGCATGACCGATCTCGCACAGGCCGCCGTCAAACGCCAGCCATTCCAGCGCGGCGGGCGCCGCCTGCGGTGGCAAGGCCGCTTCGGCATACGCCGGATACAGCACACTCTGCGCCAGCAAATGCTTAACGTCGGTCAGTATCAATTCCTGATGCTGCTGCTCGTGCTGCACACCGAGCGTCAGCAGTGGCGCCAGTTCCGCGCGCTGCGCTGCCGTCAGCTCGCCCAGCAGCAGGTCCGTGATGCGGGCATCGACGGCGGCGCGGTAAGCGCGCACCTGCGCCATCGGCGGCCGTGTCAGCAGGCCGCGCTGGGCCCGCGGGTGCTTGTCGCCAATGCCGTTGTAATAAGAGTTGAACAGCACCCGGAAGGCCGGATGAAACGGCGCAAAATCGCGCTCCATGCGTTCCAGAATAAAGGTCTCGAAAAACCAGGTGGTGTGCGCCAGATGCCACTTGACGGGACTGGCATCCGGCATCGACTGGGCGCCGCAATCCTCGTCGCTGAGTGGCGCGGCCAGCGCCAGCGTATGCGCGCGCAGCGCGCTGTAACGTTGCGCCAAGGCCTGCATGGCGTCGGGCCCCGGGGGCAAGTGCATCTGCATGGTTACTCCTGTGGCGCGACCCGGGCGTGGATGACGGCGAACCATTGCCGCTCATCGGTCCAGCTCTGGTCGGCGACGAAGCCGGCCTGCGCCAGCAGCTCGACGAAGGAGGCGCGCGTGTATTTATAACTGTCTTCGGTGTGGATGCGTTCGCCGCGTGCGAAGTGGCGCTCGCCGCCTTGCCAGCGCACCGTCAGCGCGGTACGCGCTTCCAGATGCATTTCGATGCGGCTGTCCTGCTGATTGAACCAGGCCACATGCAGCCAGTCGCGCACGTCGAAATCGGCACCGATCAGGCGATTCAGGTGGCGCAGCAGATTCAGGTTGAAGGCCGCCGTCACGCCGAGAGCGTCGTCATAGGCGGCATCGAGCACGGCGCTGTCCTTGATCAGGTCAACACCGATCAGCAGGCCGCCATCGGCGCCGGCATTGGCGTGCAGGCCGCGCAGGAACTGTACCGCTTGCGCGGGCGAAAAATTACCGATCGAGGAACCGGGATAGAAAAACAGGCGGCGCTGGTGGCGTACGCTGTCCGGCAAGGCAAAGCCGTTGGAAAAATCCAGTCCCAGCGCCGTCATCTGGATCTGCGGGAAGCGTTGCTGCAGCCCCGTCACCGCCTCGGTCAGGAAATCGCGCGAGATATCGACCGGCACGTATTGCGCCGGTTGCAGCAGCGGGAACAGCGCTGCCGCCTTGGCGCAATTGCCGGCGCCCAGGTCAATCAGTGCGGTGCCGGTGCCAATGGCCGCGGCCATGGCGGCGCCGTGACGCGCAAAGATCGCGGCCTCGGTGCGGGTCGGATAGTATTCGGGCAGTTCGCAGATGGCTTCGAACAGTTTGGAGCCGAGGCCGTCATACAGGTATTTGGGCGAGGTCGTCGCGGCCGGCGCCAGCAAGCCGCTGCTGATTTCATCGAGCACCGCCGCACTGCCCTGTGCCTGTGGCACGGTCACCGCAGGAAGGTCGGAGTTGATCACGCGAATGGCTGACATGCGGTGCAGAGGCTGGTGCTGGGGCTGGGCCATAGGGTCGGGCTCGATTTGCGGTTGGTCGGGCGCATGGCTACCGGGGAATTCCAAGCACCGCTAGGTCGTCATTCCCGCAGCGGCGGAAATCCATGCCTAGCCTATACAGTTGAGGCCTATGGGTTCCCGCCTGCGCGGGAACGACGGCGATGCGACGTCCCCTACATGCGCTGAGCATTTTTGTTTATTACATTCTTGCTTTTAACATCTTTGTTATCATAGCTGAATATCCATTTTCAGGCTGCGCCCCAAAAGTATGGTGCGCCTGGTGGATCCGTTACAAAACCAACACAACCGGGTGAAACCACGATGAAAACTTCTGCTCTGCGTACTCTGAAAACCCTGCTGGCCGCCTCCTTCACTGCCGGCCTGATGCTGGCCGCGCCTTACGCCGCCGCGCAATCGTCGAGCGGCGTGCTGCGCGTGTCGGCGATTCCGGACGAGGCACCAACCGAACTGCAGCGTAAATTCAAGCCACTCGGCGAGTACCTGGAACACAAGATCGGCATGAAGGTCGAGTTCACCCCGGTGACCGACTACGCCGCTTCGGTCGAGGCACTGATCAACCACAAGGTCGACATGGTCTGGTTCGGCGGCTTCACCTTCGTGCAAGCCAAGGACCGCAGCAAGGGTGCTGTCACGCCACTGGTGCAGCGTGCTGAAGATGAAAAATTCCGCTCGGTGTTCGTCACCACCGACAAAGGCATCAACAAGCTGGAAGACCTGAAAGGCCGTACGCTGAGCTTCGGTTCGGAATCGTCGACCTCGGGTCACCTGATGCCGCGCTTCTACCTGCTGGCTGCCAAGATCAATCCGGACACCGACCTGAAACGCATCGCCTTCTCCGGCGCGCATGATGCCACCGTGGCCGCCGTCTCCGGCGGCAAGGTCGATGCCGGCGCCGTGAATAT
>JBGSBQ010000342.1:0-4734 GCA_041730475.1 Sphingomonadaceae bacterium | reverse complement strand
ACTTCGGCAACGGGCGCTGGAGCTTCAACGACTGGACTCGAGACGGCAGCTTGTGGTGCAACTTCAGCGGCTGGTTCAGTAGCGGCTCCAGCAGGAACCCAACGTTTGACTTTCGAGGATTTTGGCGCGTCAGATTCGGCTGGTGCGGGCGACGCAAGCGTCGCCGCTACGGTTGCGGATTCGCTCGAGGCCTCAGCAACAGGTGCTGCGGCTCCACCGGGATTCCAACGTTTGACCTTCGAAGATTTTGGCGCTTCGACGGCCGGAGCAATCGAGGCGGCAACCGGAGCGGCAACCGCAGCGGCGATTGGTGCTGCGACTTGTGCAACCTCGACCACCTTCGCGGCAGGCACGGCGGCGACCGGTGCGGCAGGAACCCGAACCGGAATCGGCGTGCTCGCCACACCGAACGGCATGAACCCATCTTCGGATGGACTCGGGCTGGGGAACGGCTTGGAAGCCCAGGTCGGAATCTCGTAGCCTCGGGTCGAATACTTGCGTTGCAACGGGTGAATCGTCCATTCATCCTCGAGCAAGATCCGACGGTGATCCGGGTGACCGGTGAAGTAAATGCCGACCAGATCGAAGGCCTCGCGCTCGTGCCATTCGACCCCGCCCCACAAATCGCAAACGGTTGGAATGTGTGCGATGTGACCCTCCTCGTAAGGAAGATCGGTGCGAATCGTGATCTTGCGACCCGATTGCATCTGCTGAAGGTGAAGCGTCACGCGAAAGCCGTACTCCATGTCCGAACCGCTCAGGCAACGCGGGTAATCGAACCCTGCCGCGAAAACCCGTTCGCACAAGGCCCGGTAATCTTTCGGCGCGACATCAAACTCAACCTCGTCCAATATGCGTCCTATGTTCGATACCGTACAGATAACAGCTGCGAAACCCCGTAAAACGTTAGACATCGGTACAGAGTCATCCGCATCCACACTGGCTGCCGATTGTTTCATTCGCTTTATCACACTTAGGAGTTTCGCCATGAAAATCGCACATAAAATCGCCACCGCGCTGTTCACCCTTTCGTTGCTGGCGACCGCCGGCTGCGCGTCGACCCGTACCCAGGAAGGTACTGGCGAATACGTCGATGATTCCGTGATCACCACCAAGGTCAAGGCCAGCATCTTCAATGAGCCGACGCTGAAGGCCACCGAAATCAATGTGGAAACCTATAAAGGCACCGTGCAGCTGAGTGGTTTCGTGGCTCAGCCGCAGGATATCGCCAAGGCCTCCGAGATCGCCCGTGGCGTCAAGGGCGTGACGGCGGTCAAGAACGATATCCACGTCAAGTAAGTCGTGTTGTTTCAGCGCCGGTGCGTTCTGTGAGCGCGCCGGCGCTTTTTTTTTGCGAGGCCTGTATGGACCCTGTATCAACTGAAGCAACGCCCGGCAGCACGCTGCGTGTGCCGTTGCATGTCAACGCGCGCGGTTTGGCGCTGGCCGTGCTGGCCACGGTCGCCTTTGTGTTCGCGCTGCGTGAAGCGCGCGATTTTCTGGTACCGCTATTGCTGGGCATTTTGATTTCTTACACGCTGAACCCGCTGGTGTACTGGCTGGAACGGCGCCGCATCTGGCGGCCGATCGGCGCCACGCTGATCACGGTCGCGATTCTCGGTGGTGCCGTGGTTACGCTGGACCGGGTGCAGGGTGAGTTCCAGTCCATCGTCGAGGAATTGCCGACGGCCAGCCACAAGCTGGCGCGCCTGCTGGGTAATGCCTTTGAACATGGGCCATCCACCTTGCAGCAAATTCAGGCCGCCGCCACCGAGATCGAACAGGCCACGGCGGGTGACGGTAACCGCCGCAGCCGCAGCAAGCCTGCCACTGCCGAAGCCCGGCCCGGCATCAAGGTCAGCGAGCTGCTATGGGCCGGTTCGCGCGGGGTGATGGGCTTTCTGAGCCAGGCCGTGATGGTGATTTTTCTGGTATTTTTCCTGCTGCTGTCGGGCGATACCTTCAAGCGCAAGCTGGTTAAGCTGACCGGTCCTTCGCTGACGCGCAAGAAAATCACCGTGCACCTGCTGGAGGACATCAATACCTCGATCCAGAACTATATGTTCATGCTGCTGGTGACGAATGGCTTGCTGGCGCTGCTGATGTGGGGCGCGCTGCGCTGGATCGGGCTGGAGAATGCCGGGGCCTGGGCCATCGTGGCCGGACTGCTGCACATCATGCCGTACTTCGGCCCGCTGCTGATCATGGTCGCCACCGGCGTCGTCGCCTTGCTGCAATTCGAGTCGCTGCAAATGATGCTGCTGGTGATGGGCGCCTCGCTCGGGATTGCCACCGTGGTCGGCACCTTTGTCACAACCTGGATGACGGGCCGCATCGCCCGCATGAACGCGGCGGCGGTGTTCGTCAGTCTGCTGTTCTGGGGCTGGTTGTGGGGTGTCTGGGGGCTGTTGCTGGGGGTGCCCGTGATCGTCATCGTCAAGGTCGTGGCCGAGCGTATCGAAGGCATGGAAGTGGTGGCCGAATTGCTGGGCGAATAGCTCAGCGCGGCCGCAGGCTACCCAGCTGCAGTGCATACTGGCGCGCAAACTCGGCCCCGAGGAAGAAGATCTGGGCCGAGTAATACACCCACAGCAGCAGCGCGATCAGCGAGCCAGCCGCGCCGAAGCTGCTGCTGATGCCGCTATTCCCGATATACACGCCGATCCCCACCTTTCCCAGCGTGAACAGGGCCGCCGTGCCCAGCGCACCGATGCCGACGTCGTGCCACGTCAGCCGCGTGCGCGGCAGCAGCTTGAAGATCACGGCGAACAGCGCTGCGATGACGATAAAGCCGAGTGTACCGTTCAGCAAACTCAGCACCAGTGCCGCATCTTGCCATACCAGATTCAGATATTTTTCCAGCAGCGCCAGCGCGGCGCTGACGACCAGCGATACCATCAGCAGGAAGGCCAGCACCAGCACCATGCCGAATGACAGCATGCGGGTGCGCAGCGCATCCCATGCCGTGCCATGGCGCAGCGGTGGCACTTGCCAGATGTCGTCGAGACTGGATTTGAGTTCGGCGAACACACTGGTAGCGCCGAATATCAGCAGCACGCCGGCGAGCAGTGTCGCCAGCCGGCCCTGGGCCGGATTATGTGCACCAGCCAGTATCAGCTGGATCGCCTCCGCGCCCTGATTGCCGAGCAGGCCGCGTAATTGCAGGAACAATTCGCCGCGTGCGGCCTGCTGGCCATAGAACAAGCCGGCAATCGCAATCACCAGCACCAATACTGGAGCGAGAGAAAACAGCGTGTAAAACGCCAACGCCGCGCCCTTGCTAGCGGCGCGGTGTTGCAGCCATTCCGCCACCGTACAGACGGCGACGGAACGCAGGTTGCGGGCGGCCAGTGGCATGCCGACCGCGCCCGATTAGGGGACCCGGCGTTCGACCGTGATCTGTTCCACCTCGACCCGGCGATTCGGTTCCAGGCACTTGATCAGGTCGGCGCGTTTTTTGTCATTGCAGGTCACGACCGGGTTTTCCGACGCACGGCCGACCGCATTCAGGCGATTTGCCGCTACCCCTTTGCCGACCAGATAGTCCTTGACCGCTATGGCGCGGCGCTCGGACAGTTTCTGGTTGTACTTGTGGCTGCCGAGCCGGTCTGCATAACCAGTGATGGTGACATTGTCGATGCCGGGCGAGGTGCTCAGCAGCGTGGCGATGTCATCCAGCTTGGGCTGGTTCGGATTCAGCGCGGCGCTGTCGAAGCCGAACAGCTCGGTGGCCGACATCGTGATTTTCTCAAAACGTGCCGGTGCCGGTGGTGGCGGTGGCGGCGCGGCGACCACCGGTGGTGGCGGTGGTGGTGGCGTTTCCATGCGCGGCGGTGGCGGCGGTGGCGCCGGCGGTACTGGCTTGTTGAACGCGTAATTCAGGCCGACGGTCACGTAGTAGTTGTTGCTCTTGGCATTGGGGAAGTCATTGCCACGGATGAAGCCGTGGACATCGCGCACATCGGCTTGGAACGCCCACTGGTCGTTGATGTCAGTCTGGAAACCTAGTCCGGCGCTCAGGTAGGGCGAGGTCTTGCTGATCTGGCCCGTGCTGCGCAGGTTGGTCTTGTCGCGCTCGGCGCCAATGCCGACCAGCACGAAGGGGCGGAAGGTTTTGCGCGAGAACAGGTACAGGCCATCGACGCCCAGCGTGTTCTGCTGGTAGCGCTCGCCATTGTCGCGCGAGCGGGCATACGTGGTGCCCAGTTGCACATCCCAGTTGTCATTCAGCGGCTTGCCGAATTTCAGGCCGAGGCCATAGCCGCGTTGGCCGATGCCGAAATCGCCGTCCGGTTTGACGGAATTCAGGCTGGGCTGGATATACCAGCTGGGATTGATGACGGCATCCTGCGCCAGCGCGGCGCCGGAGGCGAACAGTGCCGCCAGAGTGAGTGCGATTTTCTTATTGGTTTTCAAAGTGAACTCCCGTGTGTTGATGATGGATAGCGTTGCAAGCAAAGTCAGGCTGTCTGGAGCAGCAATGTTGTATGCATCACTGTTGGACCGGAGCTTAGGGAAGTTGATGGCGCTGGTCGGTTCGCTACCGCACAAATGTTTGTTCTGTATCAAACACTCCACAGCGCAGGCAGGCGAGTCTGGGCGCTTGTCTGTTCCCCCGGCATACAGCTGGGACTGACGGTAATGCCGCTAAGTCAAGGCGCAGGTCTGCTGGCAAACCCCACCGGCGAAAAGCCGGGGTCAGACGGGGACGCCGAGTCCCGCCGGGACTCGGCG
>JBGSBQ010000341.1:0-4742 GCA_041730475.1 Sphingomonadaceae bacterium | reverse complement strand
CGGCTGCAGCAGCGCGAACGCCATCATGCCCTCGGCAGCGCCGAAAATCATGGGCGCTGCGATCTTGCCGTCCAGGCTGCTGAGGATGGTCTGGTCGGCGCGCCCCAGTTCCCAGGCCGTTTCCAGCCAGGCGATATTCTGGGCAGCGAACTCCCGTACCTCCTGTATGACGTCCTCCGGTATCGCATTACGCTCGACCGCCAGCATCAAGCCCAGACACAGCCGGTTGTCCTGCCCCAGCGTCGCCGCGAACATCTCGACATACCCTCGCAGGCGCAAACTACCGGTCGGCTGCGCCGCGATCTGCGCCAATTCATCGCACTGGCACTGCGCGTACCACGCCATCGCCTGACGCGCCAGTGCATTCTTGGATGCAAAATGGCTGTACAGACTGGCTGCCTGGATGCAGGCCTTGTGCGCCAGATCGCGCAACGCCAACGCCGAGAAACCACGGCTCTGCATCATCTCCACCGCCAGACCGGTCAACGCCGCCTTGCGGCCGACCGGTGCCTTTTCCTTAGCGGCCATGGACGTCCTTGGTGCTGTCCATGGCACGCAGCAAAGCTTGGATCGCGACATTCAAGGTCAGCAGCTGCACCGACTCCATGCCCGTCGCCTTGAGCAGAACCTGATCCAGCGCGCAGCGCTGTTTCATCGCGTGGCCCGCTTCGCTCAGCGACACCAGCACTTGCCGGTCGTCCGCCGGGTTGCGCTGGCGCGTCAGGAACCCGCCCGCTTCCAGCCGTTTGATCAAGGGCGTGATGTTGCTCGATTCCAGCGTCAGGCGCTCGGCGATCTCGCCCACCGTGCGCCTGTCCTTTTCCCACAGGGTATTAAGCACGAGGAACTGCGGATAGGTGATCCCTAATGTATCGAACAGCGGCTGATACGCACGGCCAATTTCAAGATTGGCGCGGTAAAGCGAAAAACACAGCTGGTCGTCCAGGGCGGTTACAGGAGGCTTGGGCATGGTGGTTAGCAGGCAAGTACTTATCGTGACATATTTTACTGGACATCAGGATTACAAGCGGATATTGTGATGCATATCGCGATATAGATTATCGCGATAAGTAAATTCCCTCCCTTACTCCCTGGATGACGACGTGAAAATCTCGAAGACTTTGCTCCGCGCGACCGTGTTGTCGCTGGCCCTGACCGCTGCCGCCCATGCGGCGGAGCCGATCAAAAATGTGGTGCTGGTGCACGGCGCCTATGCCGACGGCAGCGGCTGGCGCGCGGTCTACGACATTCTGGTCCATGACGGATTCAAGGTCAGCGTGGTACAACAACCGCTGACCGGCCTGGACGACGACGTCCAGGCCACCCGCCGCATCCTCGATCTGCAGGATGGTCCCGTGGTGCTGGTCGGCCATAGCTACGGCGGCATGGTCATCACCGATGCGGGCACCGATCCCAAAGTGAAGGCATTGGTCTACGTGGCCGCGCTACTGCCTGACGTCGGCAATAGCGTGATTCAATTGGCGCAGACCATGGCAGCACCAAGCAACGACGTCAAGCAAACCAAGGATGCCTTCCTCTACCTCGATCCAGCCAAGTTCGCCGCCGACTTCGCCGCCGACCTGCCCGCCACACAGGCCGCCTTCATGGCGCAGGCGCAAATGCCGGCCGCATTGGCCGCTTTCAATGCGCCAACCAAGGTGGCCAGCTGGCGCAACAAGCCGAGCTACGCCATCGTTGCCGCCCAGGACATGACGCTCAGCCCGGACCTGCAACGCTGGATGTACCAGCGCGCCGGTGCCCACGTGACCGAAATCAACGGCAGCCACGCTGTCTTCATCTCGCAGCCGTTGGCGGTCGCCAACGTGATCGAAGCGGCAGCCCGCGGCCCACGCTGAGCAGCAGGCAATCCCCCTCATGACGCTTCCCCAGACCGGCCACGCCGCCAGCATCAGCATGACGGAGTGCTTGCACGCACTGGCCTTTATGGGCGACCTCGGCATGGCGCATCCCGCCGAGCCATCGCTGCGTACCGCTTGTCTGGGTATGACCATCGCCCAGGCGGCGGGACCACAGCCGGTGCCGCTGCGCGTGATCGCCACCTTAGCCCGCGATCTGGAAGCGCTAAGCAGGACCGACGGCATCGCCGCCGCGCTAACGCTGATCGCCGGCAAGCAGGGCCCATCGTACCCGCCGCCGCTAATGGACATGCTGAGCCACAACGCAGCCGAGTGGCTGGCCGAGCTCGACGAACGCACGCTGTGCCGCCGCCCAGCCCGGGCCGGCGAGCGTCCCAACGACATGGTCTCGCTGGAACTGATGGCCGACCTGATCGACTTGCAGCAACCATGGCTGCGCGGCCATTCGCGGCGCGTCGCGCAGGCCGCCTTGCGCGCAGCGAACGCGACCGGCCTCGGTGATCAGGCGCAGCAGCGTAGCTACCGTGCCGCGCTGATCCACGGCATCGGCCGCGGTGCGATTGCCGGCAGTGTCTGGAATGATGCCTGTTCTTTGTCCGCCAGCGCCCGAGAGCAGATGCGCTTGGCACCCTACTGGACCTGGCGCGCGCTACGCCATGTCACCGGCTTCGACGTGGAGGCCGACATCGCCTCCTATGTCGGCGAGCGGCTCGATGGCTCCGGCGCCTTTCGCGGCGCCGTCGGCGCTGCCATCCCGATCGAGGGACAGGTACTGGCGGCGGCCTCGGCATGGATCGCGCTGCAATCGGCGCGCCCCTGGCGGCCCGCCTATTCGGCCGAGGCTGCCAGTATGCTGCTGCGGCGAGAGGCGCAGGCAGGACGCTTCAATACAGCCGTCGTCGACGCGTTGCGTGGCAAACATGATGAACCGCAGGAGATTGCCTCGAGTACACCCGTCAGTATCAGCCTGAGCGAGCGCGAAGCCGAAGTGCTGCGCGCCATCAGCCAAGGCCACACCAACAAGCAAGTCGCGCGGCAGCTGATGATCAGCCCCCGCACCGTCGCCACCCATGTGGAGCGCGTGTTCCGCAAGCTGGACTGCACCACCAGAGCCTCGGCGTCGCTGAAGGCGCTGAAGCTGCGGCTGATTTAAACGACGCCTTGGCGCTGAGCGGGAGCGAAAATGGACAACGATATGCTATCTCTATTGTCGGAGGCTTATCCAGTAATGAGAGACCCGGCGCAAGCGCGCAGTGCCGGCGTCGGTACCGCGCTGCATGCGCTGGCTGCTGCGCGGCGGCCGCGGCGCGCACCAGCCGTGTCCGGGTTCGGCTACCCGCTGCTCGGCATGAGTTGCAATAAAAGCAGTATTATTGTTCTAACTACGGTCTTTATGTCCCGAACTGTGGATATCACGTAGCCTTTCCGGACAGAATTCCGAAATGCTTTACGCCACGAACAAATATTCTATAATTTGGCTTATGATGTTTGATATTGGTGCATCGCACCAAACTCACGACCCAGGAATACCCTATGCTCTACCACCTGCATGAAATGCAACGCTCGTTCCTGACCCCACTGATGCAGTGGGCCGATGCGTCCTCCAAATTGTTCACCAATCCCGTGTCGCCATTGGCACATACGCCGTTTTCGCAGCGGATCGCTGCAGGTTACGAGCTGATGTACCGATTGGGCAAAGACTACGAGAAGCCAACGTTCGACATCGACAGCACTGACATCAAGGGCGAAACCATCCGCATCCTGGAACAGGTTGTCGTCAACAAGCCGTTCTGCCGCCTGATCCATTTCAAGAAAGATTTGGACAGCAAAAAGACCAAATCGCTGCAACAGCCAACCGTGTTGCTGGTTGCACCGTTGTCGGGACACCACTCCACGCTGCTGCGCGACACCGTGCGCGGCCTGCTGGTCGACCACGACGTCTACATCACCGACTGGACCGATGCACGCATGGTGCCGCAGTCGGCGGGCGCCTTCCACCTGGATGACTACATCTTCTACGTGCAAGACTTCATCCGCCTGCTGGGCCCGGACCTGCACGTGATTTCCGTCTGTCAGCCGACGGTACCGGTGCTGGCTGCGATTTCGCTGATGGCCACCGCCAAGGATCCGAAATTGCCGAAGACGATGACGATGATGGGCGGCCCGATCGACCCCCGCAAATCGCCGACGCAGGTCAACAACCTGGCCACGGAAAAGAAATTCTCGTGGTTTGAAAACACCGTGATCTACGCGGTGCCGCCGAACTATCCGGGCTTTGGCCGCAAGGTCTATCCGGGCTTCCTGCAGCATGCCGGGTTCATCGCGATGAACCCGGGCCGTCACGCCCAGAGTCACCGCGAGTTCTACATGCATCTGGTCGAAGGCGACGACGAGCCGGCGGACAGCCACCGCAAGTTCTACGATGAATACAACGCCGTGCTGGACATGCCGGCCGAGTACTACCTCGACACCATCAAGACCGTGTTCCAGGAATTCGCGCTGCCGCGTGGCACCTGGAAAGTCGGCGGGCAGCTGGTACGTCCGCAAGACATCACGACGGTCGCGCTGTTCACCGTCGAAGGCGAGCTCGATGACATCTCCGGCGCCGGCCAGACCCAGGCCGCGCACGAGCTGTGCACCGGCATCCCGGCCGAGATGCAGCAGGATTTCGTGGCACCGCAAGCCGGTCACTACGGCATCTTCTCCGGCCGCCGCTGGCGCGAAGTGGTGTGCCCGAAAATTACCGAGTTCATCCAGAAGCACGGTTAAGCATCTGCCCCAAGGCCCCGCTCACAGCGGGGCTTTTTTTGTCCGCATGCTGTCCAAGCTTATTCCCCCCAACGACGAAAAGCCGGGGTCAGACCC
>JBGSBQ010000340.1:0-4778 GCA_041730475.1 Sphingomonadaceae bacterium | reverse complement strand
CTGCGCTGCGCGAGCGGCTGGCGGCGGAATATGTGCTGGGCACACTGAAGGGTGGGGCGCGCCGTCGCTTCGACGGCTGGCTGCATCAGGACGCGGCCTTGCGCCGCAGCGTGGCCGAGTGGCAGAACCGTTTGCTGCCGTTGGCCGAATTTGCGCCGCAGCAGGCGCCCCGGCCGCAGGTGTGGCAGGCCATCGAGCGCCGTTTGCAGCTGCAGCGGCCGGTACCGGTGTGGCAATTCTGGCGCAGCGAGTCGTTATCGTTCTGGCGTGGCCTGGGCGCCGCTTCCAGTGCCGTGGCCATGTTGCTGGCGGTGGTGCTGGCGACGCGCGCGCCGGACGCGCCACAGATCGATTACGTGGCCACGCTGGCCGATGCGCAGTCGCAGACCGCAGTGCTGCTGACGGCTGACCGCCGGCACCAGACCTTGCGCGTGAAACTGCTGGCCGCCGCGCCGGTCGCCAGCGACAAGACGCTGCAGCTGTGGGTAGTGCCGAAGCAGGGCCATCCGCGTTCGCTGGGGGTGCTGGCGCCGCAAAGCGAGGTGCAGCTGGCGCTGACGGCCAGTGCGCTGGACAGCGACGTGGCCTTGCTGGCGGTCAGTCTGGAGCCGGCCGGTGGTTCACCGGACCCGAACGGCCCGACCGGGCCCATCCTGTACAAGGGTAACTGGGTCAGGACAATGTAGTTTTGCCTGTTAGCGGCGGATTATTTTTTGACGCAGGTCGGATGGCCAAATTGAGGGGCTGCCCTGTGCCCAATATGCGGCAACCGCAGTCTCATCGTTGGGATCATAGGGACAATACGGATCAGTGACGGAGGTCGGTGCGTGGGAGATAGCAGCGGCTTTCGCAGTAGCGCTAATATCCGATACTTTTGAAATAGGTTTGTGTTTCATATTTGCTAGCGTACCTGCATGAAATGATTCTTGCGCAATGCTTCATGTCCTTCCACACCATAAAAACCACCCGACTTTCAAACCAACACAGACTTTGTAAGCGTTGTTCACCATATGCCGTGCTGCTGTCTTCTCTTGTTTGCATCGGGAAATCGAAGACAGTTTCGAGCTGGGCAATGTCGATGCCGTGCTCGTGTAAATTTCTTTTTCGCTTGGCAGTATCCCAGATGATCATGAAGCGATGTTGTCACTCCATGATAGGCTGTCATTTGTGGTGTATCAAGCGAGAGCGTGCGCCGTGGGCGGTGCGCGATCGCCGCCGCGACCACATTACTTCAGCAGGCCGGCCAGTTCAACGGCAGTCTTGACCTGCATCTTGTCGAAAATGTGGGCGCGGTGGACTTCGACGGTGCGCATGCTGATGCCGAGCTGGTCGGCCACGACCTTGTTCATCTTGCCGGCCAGGATCAGGTCCAGCACTTCGCGTTCGCGCGCCGACAGCGTGGCCAGGCGCGCCAGCACTTGCGCCATCTCGCCCGCCTTGCGCGAACCGGCCAGGCCCTCCTGCACGCGGTCCATCAGCTGGTTGTCGTTGAACGGTTTTTCGAAGAAATCGAAGGCGCCGCGCTTCAGCGTGTCGACTGCCATTGGCACGTCGCCGTGGCCGGTCAGGAAGATTACCGGGATGCGCTGGATCAGCTGGCGCGCCGACAGCTGGTCGAACACGGCCAGACCGTTCATGTCGGGCATGCGCACGTCCAGCAGCAGACAATCGCCGTTGGCATCGAACTGGCCAAGGTCGACTTGCTGCAGGAACCCGGCGGCGCTGTCGTAGGCGCGCGCCGTGATGGCGCGCGAGGACGCCAGCCAGGACAGCGAATCGCGCACCACTACTTCATCGTCGACTATGTGCAGCATCTGGGACTACTCCTGGGTTGAGGGTGACACCGCCGCCGGCAGCGTGAAAGTAAAGATAGTACCGCCGTCCGGGTTGGCGCGGTGATTCAGCGCGCCGCCATGGAATTCTATCGCGGTCCGGCAAATATTGAGGCCCATGCCCATGCCTTCGGCCTTGGTCGAGAAGAACGGCGAGAACAGGCGCTCGGCGACGTCCTGCGGAATGCCGTGGCCCTGGTCGATCACCGCGACCGTGACCTGCGCCGCAGTGGCGTCATAGGCGGCCTGGATCAGCAGCACGCGGCGCGCCTGCGGCAAGTCCTGCATCGATTCGATGGCGTTGCGGCTCAGGTTCATCAGCACCTGCTCGATCATCATGCGGTCGGCGCGGATCGCTGGCAGGTCGGCCGGGATGCGGGTGTGGAAGGCCACGTAGTATTTGCGGGCCTGCAGTTCGATCAGCGTGCGGATCCCGTCCAGCAGTGACTGGACCGCCAGCTCCTGCCGCTCCGGGCCGCGTTTTTTGACAAATTCGTGCACGCTGCGGATGATCTGGCCGGCACGCTGGGCCTGCGCACTGGCCTGTTCCAGCGCTGGCTTCAGGGTCGCGCAATCAATGCTGCCGCCCTGCGTCTCGGCCCGGCCCAGTAAATTGAGGGCCCCGGTGGTGTAGCTGGAGATGGCGGCCAGCGGCTGGTTCAGCTCATGCGCCAGCATCGATGAGATTTCGCCCATGGTGGCCAGGCGCGCCGTGGTCTGCAGCTTTTCGTGCTGCTGGCGGTTCAGTTCTTCGATGCGCTTGCGGTCCGAGATGTCGAGGATGGAGCCCATCCAGCCGGTCTGCTTGCCGTGGTTGTCGACCAGCGGCGCTTCGAAGATCAGCACTGGCACCCGCTCCCCATCCGGGCGCTGGAAGATGGTTTCGAACTGCGGCGTTACATGGCCGGCCAGCACTGACTCGAAGCGGCTCTGGTATTCGGCCATCGCTTCCGGCGCCCAGTAGGGCATCGGTGGCAGCTTGCCGACGATCTCCTCGGCAGGGTAGCCGACGATCTGGCAGAAGGCCGGATTGACGTAGGTGATGCGGCCTTCGAGGTCGCGCGCGCGCAAGCCCGTGACCAGCGAGTTTTCCATCGCGGTGCGGAACGACATCTGCTGGCGCAGCGCACCTTCGGCCGCCAGCCGGCGCGAGATGTGGCCCCACAGTGCCAGCAAGCTCCATAGCAAGCCCAGTGACAGCGCGATGACGGAGCCGACCAGCAGGTTGGGCAGCAGTTGTGGCTCGCTCTTGACGCTGTCGGTGACCAGCATGATGGAGGCACCCGGCAGGTCGAGCGCGCGCTTGTGGGTGTAGACGCCGTGACCAGGACCGGCGGCAGCCCGCCGCGCCAGTACCTTGTCGTCGCGATCAACCAGTGAGACCTGGTTATCCTGGGCGAACCACCACGGTACCATCTCCTCCAGCAGGGCGCTGGCCTGATAGGTGGCCAGCAGCGTGCCCAGATAGGTGTTGCCGTGGTACAGCGGCACGTGGTAGTCCATCAGCACCGTGGCCGACTGCGCCTCCGGTTGCGTGTATTGCGGGTTGCGGGTGCGGCGCGCCACCTCGGCGCTGGCGCGCGAGGCCTCACTCAGTTCCAGCGCGGTGGTGCTGGCGTCGCTGCTGGCCTGCAGCGTGCCTTGCGGGTCGAGCCAGCTGATGCGCACCAGTTCGTGGCCGTTCTTCAGCAGCCGCTGCATGCGCTCATGCAGGCGTTCCGGCGTCAGGTGGCCGCTGGTGATTTCGCCGCCCAGCGCGCGCAGGCTTTCCTCGTCGCGCCCGAGCTGGAAGCGGATGGTCTGTTCCACCCACAGTGTATCGGCGATCAGTTGTTCCTGACGTTCGTTCGATTCCATCTGGCGCGCCTGCCATGGCAACCAGATCAGGATGGCGAGGAAGAACAGCACCAGCATGATCGGCAGCATCCAGCGCAGCAGCAGGCTGGATTGGGGACGGCGCGCCAGGAGGGATAGAGTATTCATCGGGGCCCAGCGTAGCGCGTTGGTCACAGCACACCATTGTGGTTTTCCACACTTGTACCCCTTGCGGAGTACGGTGAAAATCGGCAAGACTACAATAATAATGTACTTTCACCCGTCAGGAGACTCCATGAAACTGAATACCGTCCTCGTTGCGCTCACCGCAGCGCTGAGTTTTAACGCTTACGCGCAAGCCCCGATTGTCATTAAATTCAGCCACGTTGTGGCGGCCGATACGCCGAAGGGACAGGCGGCGGAACGTTTCAAGCAGCTGGCAGAAAAAGCCACCAATGGCCGCGTCAAGGTTGAGGTGTATCCAAATAGTCAACTGTACAAGGACAAGGAAGAACTCGAAGCGCTGCAACTGGGTGCGGTGCAGATGCTGGCACCATCGCTGGCCAAGTTCGGTCCGCTGGGCGTGAAGGAATTCGAGGCGTTCGACCTGCCGTACATCTTCCCGTCCAAGACTGCGCTGTACAACGTCACTGAAGGCGAAATCGGCAAGAGCCTGATGAAGAAGCTGGAACCGAAAGGCATCATCGGCCTGTCGTTCTGGGACAATGGTTTCAAAGTCATGTCGGCTAACAAGCCGTTGCACAATCCGGCCGATTTCAAGGGCCTGAAAATGCGTATCCAGTCGTCCAAAGTGCTCGATGCGCAGATGCGTGCGCTGGGCGCCAATCCGCAGGTGCTGGCGTTTTCTGAGGTGTATCAGGCGTTGCAGACCGGCGTGGTCGACGGCACCGAGAATCCGCCATCGAATATGTACACCCAGAAGATGCATGAAGTGCAGAAGCATGTGACGGTGTCGAACCACGGTTATCTGGGCTATGCGGTGATCGTCAACAAGAAGTTCTGGGACGGACTGCCAGCGGACATCCGTGCCGCGCTCGACAAGTCGATGAAGGAAGCGACCACGTTTGAGAAGGCGATTGCGCAGCGCGATAACGATCTGGCGCTGGAAGC
>JBGSBQ010000339.1:0-4780 GCA_041730475.1 Sphingomonadaceae bacterium | reverse complement strand
GACCCCGGCTTTGCGTCGGTGGGGTTTGCCAGCGGATCTGCGCCTTAACTTAGCGGCATTACCGTCTGACCCCGGCTTTGCGTCGGCGGGGGTTGCCAGCCGATCGGTGCTTTAACTGAACAACATTAGAGGCCAGGCCTCCGTTTGGTGCGGCGTAGCGGCTTAGGCGCCGGCTTCGCCCTTCTTGATCCAGGCCGCCAGCTGGTGCGGACGCAGACCGTCGTAGTCTTCGAACGGCTGGTGGATCCACGGGTTGTGCGGCAGTTCTTCCATCTGATAATCCGGCTTGAACACCGAGCTGCCCTTGGTCCAGATCACGGCCGAACGCACTTCTGTCACGCCTTCGAAGTTGTCCTTCAGGTGCTTCATCACCTTGACCAGCGTGACGCCCGAATCGGCCAGGTCATCGACCAGCAGGATGCGACCGCTCAGCGGGCCCTTGGTCATCGTCATGTACTTGGCGATGTCCAGGTCACCGCGCACGGTGCCGGCTTCTTCACGGTAGGAGCTGGTCGACAGGATCGCCAGTGGCACGTCGAAGATGCGCGAGAACACATCACCCGGACGCACGCCACCGCGCGCCAGGCACAGCACCTGGTCAAATTTCCAGCCCGACTCATGCACCTTCAGCGCCAGGCGCTCGATCAGGCGATGGTATTCGTCCCAGGACACCCACAGGTGCTTTTCATTGGATTGAGGGGTGCTCATAGTAAAACCTTGTTGTGATTATTCGAATGGATGACGCAGCACGATGGTTTCTTCGCGGTCCGGACCGGTCGAAACCATGTCCACCGGAATTCCCACCAGCTCTTCGATGCGCTTGATGTAGGCGCGCGCCGCTGGCGGCAGCGCGTCCATCGACTTGGCGCCGACGGTCGAGTCGGTCCAGCCTGGCATTTCTTCATAGACTGGCACGCAACGGGCCGCCTCTTCCGCGCCGGACGGGAAGATGTCGACCGATTGGCCGTCCACCGTGTAGCCGGTGCACAGCTTCAGCGTTTCCAGGCCGTCCAGTACGTCCAGCTTGGTCAGGCACATGCCGGTCACGCCATTGATCTGGACCGAGCGGCGCAGCAGCGCAGCGTCGAACCAGCCGCAACGACGGGCACGACCGGTGACGGTACCAAACTCGTGACCCACTTGCGCCAGGTGATGGCCCACGCCAGCATCGGTCGGCAGTTCCGACGGGAACGGACCGGAACCGACGCGGGTGGTGTAGGCCTTGGTGATGCCCATGATGTAGTGCAGCATGCCAGGACCGACGCCAGCGCCGGCAGCGGCGTTGCCAGCCACACAGTTGGACGAGGTGACGAACGGATAGGTACCGTGGTCGACGTCCAGCAGCGAGCCTTGCGCGCCTTCGAATAGCAGGTTGGCGCCAGCCTTGTGCGCAGCGTACAGTGCGCTCGAGACGTCGGTTACCATCGGGCGCAGGCGCGGCACGTAGGCCAGCGCATCATCCAGCGTCTTCTGGTAATCAACGCGCGGGGCCTTCAGATAGTGTTCCAGCACGAAGTTGTGATAGTCCAGGTTCTCGGCCAGTTTTTCCGAGAAGCGCTTTTCGTTCAGCAGGTCGGCGATGCGGATCGCACGGCGTGCCACTTTGTCTTCGTAGGCCGGGCCGATGCCCTTGCCAGTGGTGCCGATCTTGGCTTCGCCACGGGCCGCTTCGCGGGCCAGATCCAGTGCCGAGTGGTACGGCAGGATCACCGGCGCAGCGTCCGACACCTTCAGGCGCGACGCCACTTCGACACCGACTTTTTCCAGCTTGTCGATTTCGCGCAGCACGTCCGGCACCGACACCACCACACCGTTACCGATGTAGCAGGCCACGCCCGGACGCATGATGCCCGACGGGATCAGCTGCAGCGCGGTTTTGACGCCGCCGATCACCAGCGTATGGCCGGCGTTATGGCCGCCTTGGAAGCGGACCACACCCTGTGCATGATCGGTCAGCCAATCGACGATCTTGCCCTTACCTTCATCGCCCCATTGGGTACCGATGACGACGACGTTTTTTGCGTTTTTGTTTGACATCACACTAACCTAAGTTTTTAAGAATCCAGTTGCTACCATTATCGTCGAGGACCAGCGCGCGATCGCACTCGAACTCGTCCAGCTCATTGCTGTGACCCGGCAAACTCTGGATCACGACTTCGCCGGCCTTGCGCAGCTCGGCGATTTTTTCCTTCAATTCTGGCGCGTTGCCCCACGGTGCGCGGATCGAATGCTTGCGCTCCGCGGTGGGCAGCAGACGTGCCAGTTCGCGCAGGTCGAGCGAGAAGCCGGTGGCGGGACGCGCCCGGCCGAATGCTTCGCCCACGTGATCATAACGGCCGCCGCGCGCTACCGCGTTCGGCAAGCCTGGTACATACAGCGCGAACATCGCGCCGCTCTCATACTGGTAGCCGCGCAGGTCGGCCAGATCGACCGCCACCTCGGCGCGGCCGATCGCCGAGCCCGCCAGTGCAGCCAGTTCGGCCAGCGCCTTGGCGATGCCCGGCAGGTCCGGCAGCACTTCGCGCGCGCGTTTCAGCACATCGACACTGCCATACAGATTCGGCAAGGCCAGCAGCGCGTCGCGTACTACCGGTGCGTAATTTTTCGTCTGGGCCCGCAGGCCCGGTACATCCTTGGCACGCAGCATCTGGTGCAGCACGGCCTGATCTTTCAGCGCAGCGCTGTCGCCTTCCAGAATGGCGCGCAGTACCCCGACGTGCGACAGGTCGAGCCGCACTTCCGGGAAGCCGGCCATGGCCAGCGAGGCCAGGGCCAGTTCCTGGATTTCGGCGTCGGCTTCGAGGCCGGCGTGACCGTAAATTTCGGCGCCGATCTGCAGCGGCTCGCGGGTGGTGTGCAAGCCCGATGGACGGGTATGCAGCACGCTGCCGGCGTAGCACAGCCGCGTCACGGAGGCGCGGTTCAGCAGGTGGGCATCAATGCGGGCCACCTGGGTGGTCATGTCAGCGCGCAGGCCGAGCATGCGGCCCGACAGCTGGTCCACCAGCTTGAAGGTACGCAGGTCGGTGTCTTCACCGGCGCCGGTCAGCAGCGATTCAAGATATTCCAGCATCGGCGGCATGACCAGTTCATATCCGTACAGACGGAAATTATCCAGCATCAGACGACGCAGTTCTTCAATCTTGCGTGCTTCCGACGGCAAAACGTCGGCGATATTCTCGGGCAAAAGCCAATTCGGCATGGGAAACTGGAGTCGGAAAGTATGAAAAAATGAACAATAAAGCGCACGCGCATGGCCATCAAGCTGACGGCCGAACCTGATACTTTACGCGAAAATGCGCCGCGGAAGGGAGAAAATCATTCCCGGGGCTGGGAAAATGGCGCTGCGGCCGGCTGATAAGCCGTCCGCAGGCATCATTGAAGCCGGCGCGGGTATGCGCCAGCCCTGTCTTTACTTTTTGGCGGCGGCCGGTGCAGCCGCGCCGGCGCTGCCGGAACCCTTGAAGTACTTGAAGAAGTCCGAATTCGAATCGATCACCATCACGTCGCCGCGATTCTTAAAGGTGGCGCGATACGCTTCC
The DNA here is from genome assembly GCA_041730475.1 of Sphingomonadaceae bacterium. Taxonomy (GTDB): domain Bacteria; phylum Pseudomonadota; class Gammaproteobacteria; order Burkholderiales; family Burkholderiaceae_D; genus Rugamonas. Next base: position 1,238 of record JBGSBQ010000339.1, on the reverse strand, counting down.
AGACTGCGGTAGAACTTGTAGAACTCCGGATTGCGACCAAACGCTTCGGCATAGGTCTGCGAAGCCTTGGCATCGCCCTCGCCGCGAATCTGCTCGGCGTCACGATAGGCTTCGGCCAGGATCACGGCGCGCTGCTTGTCGGCATCGGCGCGGATCTTTTCCGAATCAGCTGAACCGGTCGAACGCAGCTCATTCGCCACCCGTACCCGCTCCGCCTTCATGCGGTCATACACCGAGGTGTTGATCTGCTCCACGTAGTCGACCCGCTTCAGCCGCACGTCGATGATCTCGACGCCGATCTGCTTGGCTTCCTGCACCACCTTGGTACGAATCGCTTCCATCACCTTGCCGCGCTGGCCGGAGATCACTTCGCGCACGGTGCGCTTGGTGATTTCATCGTTCAGCGCTGCCTTGACGATCTGCGACATACGATCGCGGGCCCGGCCCTCATCGCCACCGAAGGTAACGAAGTACAGGCGCGGCTGATTCTCTTCGCGGCCGATACGCCATTTGACGAAGGTATCGACCAGAATGTTCATCTTCTCGGCCGTGATAAAACGTTCGGCGTCCGGCGACTCGATGGTCATGATGCGGTTATCCAGATACAGCACGTTCTGGAACGGCGGCGGCAGTTTGAAATGCAGCCCCGGTTCGCGGATCACCTGCTTGACCTGACCAAAGGAAAACACACTCGCGTACCTGCGCTGGTCAACCACAAACACGGTCGACGACAGCAACATCAGGGCGATGAACGCCGTGATCAGTATGGAAATCAGACGGTTCATCAACGACCCTCCCGGTCACGTGAGGAATCGCGCACGCGGCCATCGCGCTGGCGCGACACCTCCACTTGCGGCATCAGTTCTACCGGCAGCGCAGCGGCGGCCGGTGGTTGCGGATTATTGGCAGCAGCCTTGGCAGCAGCGGCAGTGGCATCGGTGGCCGCCGCCTGAGCGATCAGCTTATCCAGTGGCAGATACAGCAGATTGCTGCCGGTCTTGGCATCCACCATCACCTTGCTGGCGCTGGAGAAGATCTGCTGCATGGTTTCCAGATACATGCGGTCGCGCGTCACGGCCGGCGCTTTCTGGTACTCGGCCAGCACCTGCTTGAAGCGCGAGGCATTACCGGTTGCGTTCTCGGTCACCATCGAGCGATAGGCTTCCGCTTCCTGGATCAGGCGCGAGGCCGCGCCATGGGCCTTCGGAATCACGTCGTTGGCATTAGCCTGGCCTTCG
>JBGSBQ010000338.1:0-4793 GCA_041730475.1 Sphingomonadaceae bacterium | reverse complement strand
GGCCGGGGGTTGGCAGTGGATGTTAACGTGCTGTCGGGGGCGCTGCCCCCCCAACACAACACCGGGGGCCACCCCGGGGGGGTCTGACCCCGGCTTTGCGTCGGCGGGGTTTGCCAGCCGACCTGCGCCATAACTTAACGGCATTAGGGTCTGACCCCGGAATTTGCACTTGGGGATAAAAAAAGCACTGCCCGCGGGCAGTGCTTTTGCTTGCTGCCAGCGGGCCCCTTAGGACATGTGCTGGCCGCCGTTGATGGCGATGTTGGCGCCCGTCACGAAAGCCGCTTCATCCGACGACAGGTAGGCCACCAGACCCGCCACTTCTTCCGGCTTGCCCAGACGGGCCATCGGAATTTGCGGAATGATCTTGGTGTCGAGTACCTCTTGTGGAATCTCCATCACCATCTTGGTGCCGATGTAGCCGGGCGAGATGGTGTTGACGGTGACACCCTTGCGCGCCACTTCCAGCGCCAGCGCCTTGGTGAAGCCGTGCATGCCGGCCTTGGCAGCCGAGTAGTTGGTCTGGCCGAACGCGCCTTTTTGACCATTCACCGACGAAATATTAATGATACGGCCCCAGCCGCGTTCCACCATGCCATCGCAGACCGGCTTGGTCATGTTAAACACGGAATCCAGATTGGTGGCCATCACCGCATCCCAGTTCGGCTTGTCCATCTTCTTGAAGGTCATGTCGCGCGTGATACCGGCGTTGTTGACCAGCACATCGACCGGGCCGATGTCCTTTTCAATCGCCGCCACGCAGGCCTGGGCCGATTCATAGTCCGACACATCGCAAGGATAGGCGCGGAAATTGTAGCCCTGGTCACGGGTTGCTGCCAGCCAGCCTTCAACTTTGGAATTCCCAGGGGAATACGTGGTGACTACACAATAGCCCAAGGCCGACAGTTTGAAACAGACTGCTTCGCCCAGACCACCCATGCCACCAGTTACTAATGCAACTCTTGCCATTTTCGTCCCCTCTGTTTAACGCTACTGAAAAAATGTTCGCTGATGCGCAAGCCTTTTGAATAAGGGCCTTAAGCGCGTTCGATTGCCAGTGCCACACCCATGCCGCCGCCGATGCACAGCGAGGCCAGACCTTTCTTCGCGTCGCGCCGCACCATTTCGTGCAGCAGCGTGACCAGAATCCGCGCACCGGATGCACCAATCGGGTGACCGATCGCGATTGCACCGCCGTTGACGTTGATCTTGCTGGTATCCCAGCCCATTTCCTTGTTGACGGCGATAGCCTGGGCGGCAAACGCTTCGTTAATTTCCATCAGGTCCAGATCGTCCGGGGTCCAGCCGGCTTTTTTCAGGCACAGGCGCGAGGCCGAGACCGGGCCCATGCCCATGAAGGCGGGATCCAGACCGGACGCGGCATAGGCCTTGACCTTGGCCAGCACCGGCAGGCCCAGTTCCTTGGCCTGGGTGGCCGACATCATGATCACGGCGGCGGCGCCATCATTAATGCCGGAGGCGTTACCGGCCGTGACCGAACCTTCCTTGTTGAACGCCGGACGCAGACCGGACAGCGATTCGATGGTCGAACCGGGCTTGATGTATTCATCATTCTCGAACACGGTGCTGCCTTTTTTACTGGCGATTTCCAGCGGCAGGATTTCATCCTTGAACTTGCCGGCCTTCTGCGCGGCTTCCGCTTTCAGCTGCGATTGCAGCGCGAATTCATCCTGCTCGGTACGCGAAATTTCGTATTTTTTGGCGACGTTCTCGGCCGTGATGCCCATGTGGTACTGGTTGTACGCATCCCACAGGCCGTCAACGATCATGGTATCGATCATCTTGAAATCGCCCATGCGGAAACCGTCGCGCGAGCCATTCATGGCGTGCGGTGCGGCGCTCATGTTTTCCTGACCACCGGCGATGATGATGCTGGCGTCGCCGCATTTGATCGCCTGCGCTGCCAGCATCACCGTCTTCAGGCCGGAGCCGCAGACCTGGTTGATCGTCGTCGCGGACACGCGCGGGTCAAGCCCGCCGCCGAGCGCGGCCTGGCGGGCCGGGTTCTGGCCGACGGCGGCGGTCAGCACCTGACCGAGGATGGCTTCGCTAATCAGGTTGGCGTCCAGGCCGGTCTTGGCCAGCAGGCCCTTGATCACGTGCGCGCCCAGCTCGGAGGCCGGAATCTTGGCGAGGCTGCCGCCGAATTTACCCACTGCGGTACGGCCTGCGGCCACAATTACTACATCATCCATGTGCATCTCCAGTGCGCCGACCGGGGGCCGGCTAAGGTTATCGTCAAGCCAACAACAAAACTTCCAGTTTGATCATACGCCTCCAGCGCCCGGGCGTGGGGCTGCTTTCTTTGTCTAGCAGCATTCATGCCAGATTCCACATCCCGGAACGGCTTGCGCAGGGTCAAACTTCATACAAGCGGCTGCCCATCGTAAGCGCCTTAACAGGCCTTGCCTTTGATCTGGGTCAACCAGCCGCGCTCCATTCTGAAGAAACCGTATCAGGTTGTCACGATAATAATCTGATACCGTCCAGCGTACTGGCGCATTGCTCCCGTATCACGTTGACGAAATCGAGCACGTACGCCTTGCCCTGCAAGGGCGGCGGCACCGACACAAACAGGTCGCTCCACAGGCCATGATCGCCCACCGGACGGGCGCTGACGTAGTCGTAATCGACATAGTTCTTGATGGCCCAGTTGGGCAGTGCGGCAATGCCGCGGCGGCTGGCCACCAGTTGTAACACGGCCACAGTCAGCTCGGCGGTGCGGCGCTGGAACTGGATGCCAGCCGGTTGCAGCACTTCACGGATCAGGTCGATGCGCTGCTCCGGCACCGGATATGTGATCAGGGTTTCGCCTTCGAAATCGGCGGCCGCCAGCCGGCGCAGCGCCTGCAAGCGGTGCTTTTGCGCCATGACCACCAGGATTTCATAGCGGAACAGCGGGAAGATCGCGAACTCGGGACCGCACGGCGAGCCGATCACCAGATCCGCTTCACCGCGCCGCAACAGCTCGGCCGGCTCACTGTGAAAGCCCGACACCAGGTCGATTTCGACTTCCGGCCAGCGCTGGCGGAATTCGTCCATGACTGGCATCAGCCAGTCGAAACAGGTGTGGCATTCCAGCGCCACGCGCAACTGGCCCTGGTCGCCCTGACTCAGGCGCGCCACTTCGCGCTCGGCGGCTTCGATTTCCGGCAGCAGCAAGTCGGCCAGCCGCAGCAGGCGGGCGCCGGTCGCCGTGAACCCGATCGGCACCGATTTGCGCTCGAACAAGGGGCCGCCGTAGCGGTCTTCCAGCAACTTGATCTGGTGCGACAGGGCCGATTGCGTCAGGTTCAGCAACTGGGCCGCACGCACCAGGCTGCCAGCCGAGCGTAACGCGCTCAGGGTGCGGAGGTGACGGATCTCTAACATGGTCTATGAATTTTATTCATGTGAAACTGCAAAATCTTTCGTTTTGATTATAGACCAGAATGCCGCACACTTTATCGCACCAATATTAAATGCGGATGACATCAAAATGACAACGAATATTAAGAGCCATATTCCCGGTTTTCCGCGCATCGGCGCGGCCCGCGAACTGAAGACGGCGCTGGAACGCCACTGGCGCGGCGAACTGTGCGCGGCGCAGCTGGAACTGGTCGGCCAGACCCTGCGGGCACGGCACTGGGCGCAGCAGCGCGATGCCGGGCTGGACTTCGTGACGGTGGGCGACTTCGCCTATTACGACCAGGTCGCCAACCACATCCAGCTGCTCGGCTGCGAACCGGCCCGCTATGGCTTCACTGCCCAGCAGCCTGCACTGGCGCGCTATTTCGCGATGGCGCGCGGCACCGGCCAGCCGGCGGCGGCCTGCGATGGCGGCTGCCAGCACAGCGCGGCCGACCATGGCCATGCCGGTGCGGCGCTGGAAATGACCAAGTGGTTCGATACCAACTACCATTATCTGGTGCCCGAATTCACGCCGGACACGGTCTTCACGCTGGCCGTCGAACGCCTGTTCGACGAGATCGCGGAAGCACGCGCGCTGGGCCACGCGGTCAAGGCGGTGCTGCTGGGACCGCTGACCTTCCTGTGGCTGGGCAAGGAAAAGCAGGCCGGCTTCCAGCGTCTCGACCTGCTGGAGCGGCTGCTGCCGGTCTACAGCCAGATCCTGGCACGGCTGAAAGCGCAGGGCGTGGATTGGGTGCAGATCGATGAGCCCATCCTCGGTCTCGATTTGCCGGCGGCCTGGCGCAATGCGTATGAACCGGTGTACTGGCAGCTGAACCAGGCCGGCATCCCACTGCTGCTGGCCACCTATTTCTCGCCGCTGGAAGAAAACCTCGGTCTGGCGTGCCGGCTGCCGGTGGCCGGCCTGCATGTGGACGGCGTCCGCGCGGCGCAGGAACTGACCAGCATTGCCGACTGGCTGCCGGCGCATAAAGTACTGTCAGTCGGCATCGTCGATGGCCGCAACATCTGGCGCAGCGACCTCGATGCGGCGCTGGCCGTGCTGCAACCGCTGCTCGACAAACGGGCCCGGCAGGATGGTCCGCTGTGGCTGTCGAGCTCCTGCTCACTGCTGCACGTGCCCTACTCGCTGGCGCCGGAAACGGCGCTCGATCCCGACGTGCGCAGCTGGCTGGCGTTCGCCACCGAAAAACTCGCTGAACTGGCCGTCCTCAAGCACACGCTGCTGGGGCAGGATACGGCGCCGGCACTGGCGGCGGCACGCGCGGCGGCGGCCAGCCGGCGCGCCAGCGGCCGCGTGCACCAGCCCGCCGTGGCGCAACGGCTGGCGGCGCTGCCCGCCGATGCCGACCGCCGGCCGG
>JBGSBQ010000337.1:0-4798 GCA_041730475.1 Sphingomonadaceae bacterium | reverse complement strand
GTGGGGGCCTGTTTGTCGGCCTTCTGGCCGTTTTTCCCGGTCTTGTGCCTGAGCGCTTTGGCGACGGGTGGCGCCACCGGCATGGCCGTGATTGGGCTGCAACGCCATGTGGGCCGCATGGCGCAAAACCCCGCTGAGCTGCGTGTGGCCTTCAGTTGGTTGTCGATTGGCCCGGCCATCTCCAACTTTTTGGGCCCCGTGATGGCCGGTTTGCTGGTTGACTATGCCGGACCGCATCCGGACCATGTTTCAGGCTTTCAATGGGCTTTTTTGTTGTTGGACATGCTGCCCTTGAGCACCTGGTTCTGGGTGCGTGCGGTGCCCGAGTTGCATGCCACCATAGCGCCCGACGAGGTGCAGACCCGACGGGCCATGGATTTGCTGGCCGAGCCCATGATGCGCCGTTTGCTGGCGGTCAACTGGGTCTTGACCATGTTGGGCAATTCCAGGTCTTCGAAGAAGTAATTCATGAATTCTTCGCGCGACAGCTCGAAGATGAAATCGTCTTCGCTGAGCTGGTCGCTATTGCCGGCCTTGCCACGTCCGGCGCCAGCGCCGCCCTTGGGACGGTTGATCTGGTCGCCCTTCAGGTATTCCTGGTTGCCGGGGCTGACAGTTTCCCACACGCCGCCATGGGCGTGGCCAAACGAGGGTTCGCCCACGTCCTTGACGGGGATCGAGACCTTCTCGCCGTTTTCAATGTCGGTGATGGAACGACCCTTGATGGCGCGCCCCACCGCATCCTTGATCTGCGCCTTGTAGCGCCGAAGGAAGCGCTCGCGGTTGACCGCAGATTTGTTCTTGCCTTGCAAACGCCGGTCGATGAGGTAAGTCAAAAGATGCCTCCTGCTGCAATGGTCGAAGCTGCCACCGCGTCGTCCTCGCACCAGCGGGGACCCATGCTGAGTGGGCTCTGACCCTCAGTATAGGCTCCCGTGGGCGCCGGCGCGACGCCGGATCGGCGTCCTTAAGACGACTTCCTCACACGCAAGTACCACTCGCATAGCAGCCGCACCTGTTTCGCCGTATAGCCTTTTTCCACCATGCGGGCGACGAAGTCGGCGTGCTTGTTCGCATCCTCGGCGCTGGCCTTGGCGTTGAACGAAATCACCGGCAGTAATTCCTCGGTATTCGAGAACATCTTCTTCTCGATCACGGAGCGGAATTTTTCGTAGCTGGTCCACGCCGGGTTCTTGCCCCCATTATTCGCGCGCGCCCGCAGGCCAAAGTTGACTATCTCGTTACGGAAGTCTTTCGGGTTCGAGATACCGGCCGGTTTTTCGATCTTTTCCAGTTCGCTGTTGAGCGACTCGCGGTCGAAGCTTTCGCCGGTATCGGGATCGCGGTATTCCTGATCCTGAATCCAGAAGTCGGCAAAGGTCACATAGCGGTCGAAGATGTTCTGGCCGTATTCGGAATAACTCTCCAGGTAGGCAGTCTGGATTTCCTTGCCGATGAAATCGACATATTTCTGCGCCAGATGCTCTTTTATATAGGAGAAGTATTTTTGTTCCAGTTCCGGCGGGAACTGTTCACGCTCGACCTGCTGCTCCAGCACATATAACAGGTGGACCGGATTGGCCGCCACTTCGGAGTTGTCGAAGTTGAAGACCTTGGACAGGATCTTGAAGGCGAAGCGTGTCGACAGGCCGTTCATGCCTTCATCGACGCCGGCATAATCCATGTATTCATGGATCGACTTGGCCTTTGGATCGGTATCCTTCAGGTTTTCGCCATCGTAAACCAGCATCTTGCTGAAGATGCTGGAATTTTCCGGATCTTTCAGGCGCGACAGGATGGCGAACTGCGCCATCATCTTCAGCGTGCCGGGCGCGCAGGGGGCCTGATACAGCGAGGAGTGCGCGATCAGCTTGTCGTAAATCTTGATCTCGTCGGTTACACGCAGGCAGTACGGCACTTTGACGATGTAAATCCGGTCCAGGAACGCTTCATTGTTGCGGTTATTCTTGAAGGTCTTCCATTCCGACTCGTTCGAGTGGGCCAGAATGATGCCGTCGAAGGGAATCGCGCCAAAGCCTTCGGTACCTTTATAGTTGCCTTCCTGGGTCGCGGTCAGCAAGGGGTGCAGCACTTTGATCGGCGCCTTGAACATTTCGACGAATTCCATCAGCCCCTGATTGGCCAGGCACAGCCCGCCCGAGTAGCTGTAGGCATCGGGGTCATCCTGCGAATAGTCTTCCAGCTTGCGGATGTCGACCTTGCCGACCAGCGAGGAAATATCCTGATTGTTTTCATCGCCCGGTTCGGTCTTCGAAATGGCGACCTGCTTCAGCACCGACGGGTAGCGCCGGACCACGCGGAACTGGTTGATGTCGCCGTTGAACTCATGCAGGCGCTTGACGGCCCACGGACTGGGGATGTTGCGCAGGTAGCGGCGCGGGATGCCGTAGTCTTCTTCGAGGATGGTGCCATCCTCGGCCTCGTTGAACAGGCCCAGCGGCGATTCATTGACGGGTGAGCCTTTCAGGCAATAGAAGGGCACATGTTCCATCAGCGACTTGAGCTTTTCCGCGATCGACGATTTGCCGCCGCCGACGGGACCGAGCAGGTACAGGATCTGCTTGCGCTCTTCCAGTCCCTGCGCCGCATGACGGAAGTAGGACACCACTTGCTCGATCACATCCTCGGTGCCGTAGAACTCGCGGAAGGCGGGATAAATCTTGATGACCTTGTTGGCAAAGATGCGCGACAGGCGGGTGTCATTGCGGGTATCGACCAGCGTCGGCTCGCCGATCGCTGCCAGCATCCGTTCCGGCGCGCTGGCATAAGTCAGGCGGTCCTTCTTGCAGAGGTCGAGATATTCCTTCATGGACATCTCTTCTTCCTTGGTCCGTTCGTAACGTGCGGCGTAGTTGTCAAAAATGGTCATTTGAATGTCCTTTAATGTGAACCTACAAGTTACTTGTCATCGTCGGCCGGTCCGCTGCGGGTGGTGGTCAGTGCGATGGCGTGTGCTCGATGCCTGCTCCTTAGATTGAATCTGGTCGTGGTCGTCAGCGTCCTTGTGGCGGCATGGATTGCCCATGCCTTGGAGCTGGCGTTTCTGGCCTGGCGCGGATGATGCCGGCTATATGTGTGTTGGTCGTAACGCCTCTTACGTCTATGAAATTTATTATTGCTCTATTGCCGCAGGAAGTCAAAAGATATGTCGTAATATCGTTAATACTATTGTGTAATCTATTGATTTATAAGGAAAAAAGCGAATATTTTTAAGTAAATTCCGGGCCGGGCCAGGCACTTTTCAGGACCATTTATGCCACAGTATCACGCCTGTGCGCAGCGTGCAGGCACCCCTGTGCTGTGTGCTCTCTGCACGCCCGCAGCGCAGTCGCGATAAGATGCTAAAACTGAAGCATTGTGCTGACTAACAACGGGAATTTTCAAATGATGAACGACCAATTGCGCGCCGCCCTGCTGGGTATGCCAAAAGCTGAACTGCACATCCACATCGAGGGTTCGCTCGAACCTGAGCTGATTTTTGCACTGGCCGAACGCAACGGCGTGGCGTCGGCCTATGACAGCGTGGAGGCACTGCGCGCCGCGTATGCCTTCACCGATCTGCAATCCTTCCTCGACATCTATTACGCTGGCGCCAGCGTGCTGTTGCAGGAACAGGACTTCTATGACATGACGGCCGCCTATCTGGCGCGCGCCAAGGCCGATAACGTACGCCACACGGAAATCTTCTTCGATCCACAAACCCACACGGCACGCGGGGTGCCGATGCAGACCGTGATCGACGGCATCTACCGCGCCTGCCAGGACAGCGAGGTCAGCGCCACGCTGATCCTGTGTTTCCTGCGCCATCTGTCGGAGCAAGATGCATACGCGACGCTGGAAGCGGCGCTGCCGTTGCGTGAGAAGTTCATCGGCATCGGCCTCGATTCGTCCGAAGTTGGCAATCCGCCCGAGAAGTTTGCCGGCGTATTTGCCAAGTGCCGTGAGCTGGGCTTCCATCTGGTGGCCCACGCCGGCGAAGAAGGCCCGCCAGCGTATATCGAAACGGCGCTCGATGTGCTGCATGTCGAACGCATCGACCACGGGGTGCGCTGCCTCGAAGATGCGGCACTGACGCAGCGTCTGGCGGCGGAAAAGATCGCGCTGACGGTGTGCCCGCTGTCGAACATCAAGCTGTGCGTATTTGACCAGATGGCGCAGCACAATCTGCTGCAACTGCTGGACGCGGGTCTGGTGGCCACCGTCAACTCGGATGACCCGGCCTATTTCGGCGGCTATATGAACGATAACTTCATCGCTACCTTTGAAGCGCTGCCACTGGGTCTGTCGCACGCCCAGCGTCTGGCCCGCAACAGCTTCAGCGCCGCCTTCTTACCGGCCGCGCAGAAACAGGCTTTCCTTGATGAAGTTGACGCTTACTTTGCGCAGTTCTGACGTATGCTCAAGCTCGCCCTGAGGATGACGGCGCGCGACTGGCGCGCCGGCCAGTTGCGCTTCCTGCTGATCGCGCTGACGGTAGCGGTGGCGGCGCTGTCGGCCACCGGCTTCTTTATCGACCGCCTGCGTACCGGCCTCGATCGCGATGCGCGCCAGTTGCTGGGCGCCGATGTCGTCGTCAATGCCGACCTGCCAGTGGCTGCCAGCTGGCGCGCCGAAGCGCTGCGGCGTGGCCTGCTGGTCACCGACACCGTCAACTTCGCCAGCATGGCCTCGGCCGGTGCGGGCGAGCAAGCGCAGTCGCAGCTGACGTCACTCAAGGCAGTGGCGGCCGGCTATCCCTTGCGCGGCCAGTTGAAGCTGACTACCGATCCGGTGCAGG
>JBGSBQ010000336.1:0-4810 GCA_041730475.1 Sphingomonadaceae bacterium | reverse complement strand
TACATCATATTTTTTTTGTTTTATTAACGACGAAAAAGAGGGCAGATTTTTTATTAGCCCTCCAAAACTTTTGAACTTTTTCTTTTCAAACAAAATGATTTCATCGATATAAGGATTATTAATGGAGTTGCCCAACCTGGTCAAGACCCAGCTGACCGCGACCACCGAGTTCAAGAACCAGCGCGCTGGCTACAATATGTCCGGCACGCCGTCCAACATCCATGTGCTGCGCTCGCTGCGCGGCGCGCTGGGCCGGCGTATCGCCGTCGGCGGCAGTTCGCGCAAGCGTGTCATCGAGGCCGAGCGCGAACTGGAGGAACTGTTGCTGGCCGGCGCACCGCTGGACGATCCGCACGTCGTCGAACTGAAGAAGCTGATCCACCACCTGCACACGCGCTTGCTGGCCATCCCCTTCATCGACCCGTTTGACCTGCGCTACAGCAACCGCATCAAGGTGCCCAAGCCGATGACGCAGGCCGTGATGTTCTGCATCATGGACGTCTCCGGCTCGATGGACGAAACCCGCAAGGACACCGCCAAGCGCTTCTTCATCCTGCTCTACCTGTTCCTGAAACGGGCCTACGACAAGATCGACGTGGTGTTCATCCGCCACCACACGGCGGCCGCCGAAGTGGACGAGGAAGAATTCTTCCATTCACGCGAATCGGGCGGCACCGTGGTGTCGTCGGCGCTGCACCTGCTCGACAAGATCATCGACGAGCGCTACGGCGCCGGCAGCTGGAACAGCTACGTGGCCCAGGCCTCCGACGGCGACAACTGGGACAACGACTCGGTGCTGTGCCGCCAGCTGCTGATTAATACCATCATGCCCAAGGTGCAGTACTACACCTATGTCGAGATCACCGATGGCCCGCCGCAAAACCTTTGGGAGCAATATTCGCAGGTGGGTGACCACCACCCGCACTTCGCCATGCAGAAAATCGTCACGCCGGCCGACATCTATCCGGTATTCCGTGAACTGTTCAAGAAGCAGCCCAAATAATGAACGACATGCTGAAAAAGCCGCGCCACCCGCGCGCCCTGCCGGAACAGTCGGAATGGACCTTCGAACTGATCGAGCAGGCGCACGAGGAAATCCGCCGGGTCGCCGAAGGCTTCGGCCTCGACACCTATCCCAACCAGCTGGAAATCATCACGGCCGAACAGATGATGGATGCCTACACCTCGGTCGGCATGCCGGTGTCGTACAACCACTGGTCATTCGGCAAGCACTTCCTGGCCACCGAAAAAGGCTATAAGCGCGGGCAGATGGGGCTGGCCTACGAAATCGTCATCAACTCGAATCCCTGCATCGCCTATTTAATGGAGGAAAACAGCCTGACCATGCAGGCGCTGGTGATCGCGCATGCGGCTTACGGGCATAACTCCTTCTTCAAGGGCAACTACCTGTTCCGCACCTGGACCGATGCCGATGCCATCGTCGACTATATGGTGTTCGCCAAGAACTATATCGCCGAGTGCGAACAGCGCCATGGCATCGACGCCGTCGAACTGCTGCTCGATTCCTGCCATGCGATCCAGAATTATGGCGTCGACCGCTACAAGCGCCCAGCCAAACTGTCACTGGCCGAGGAACGGGCCCGCCTGAAGGAGCGCGAAGCGTATATGCAGTCGCAGGTCAACGACCTGTGGCGCACGCTGCCGCGCCGCGAGGAAGAGGAAGAACAGAAAGCCGCGCCACGCTTCCCACCCGAGCCGGAAGAGAACCTGCTGTACTTCATCGAGAAATACGCGCCGCTGCTGGAACCATGGCAGCGCGAGATGGTGCGCATCGTACGCAAGATCTCGCAATACTTTTACCCGCAGCGCCAGACCCAGGTGATGAACGAGGGCTGGGCCACGTTCTGGCACTACACCATCCTGAACCAGCTGTATGACGAGGGCGTGGTCGGCGATGGCTTCATGATGGAATTCCTGAAGAGCCATACCAACGTGGTCTACCAGCCGCCGATGAACAGCCCGTATTACAGTGGCATCAATCCGTATGCACTGGGTTTTGCGATGATGACGGACATCCGCCGTATCTGCGAGCACCCAACCGCCGAGGACCGGGAATGGTTCCCCGACATCGCCGGCAGCGACTGGCGCAAGACGCTGGACTTCGCGATGCGTAACTTTAAGGATGAAAGCTTTATCGCCCAGTACCTGTCACCGAAGCTGATACGCGAGTTCCACTTCTTCGCCGTGCTCGATGACGACAACAATGAGAAGCTGGCCGTGTCCGCCATCCACGATGACATGGGCTACCGCTACGTACGCCACCAGCTGGCCGAACAGTACAACCTGGGCAACCGCGAGCCGAACATCCAGGTCTGGTCCGTCAACACCCGGGACGACCGGGCATTAACCTTGCGTCATACGCAGTTCCAGCGTCGACCGCTGAACCAGCAGGCCCACGAGGTATTGAAGCATGTGGCCCGGCTGTGGGGCTTCGACGTGCATCTGGAAACGGTGACACCACATGGCGAAGTGGTCAGCAGCATGGAAGTGAAGCGCGAAAAACGCGCCCGCAACGGCTGACGCGGCGCCCTGCGGCAGGGCCCCAGGCTGGAGCGGGCCGCACCAGACTGGATAGTGCAGTGCAGCAAATGCATGAAAAGACCCGTAAGTCAATCTTTTTCACTAACAATTTGTATAGGATGCTTGGCATTTATTACTTTAATGCACCAAATGGAGCCGAATTTTAAACTGTACGTAGTAAAATTACATACATAAAATTCCGTATTCTGCAATAAGGGAAAACTTAGTAACGCTATATGCGCTCCCGCCCCAAAAGCGTGCTGGAGTGCATTGTTTTTTGTACTAGAACGGTGCAAAAGTGAGCGCTACCATAGGGGCTAAGCGCATGAAATTTAACCGGTTTTAGGGATGAAAAATCTATGTAAAATCAAGAATTCGTATGTATAATTCGCCGACGTCCCGGATGCGGCTGTTGTTTTGTGTCGCCATTTTGGGGTTTAGTAGCAACAAAAAGAGTTGGTATTGGAGAAAGCAGGCATGAATTTCACGCACAACGAGAAAAGCACCGGGAAGAACTTTACAGGCATTACCATTGTCGTTTTGTTGCACATCCTGGTCGCTTATGGGATCGTGACGGGCTTGGGAAAACGTCTGGTAAGCAAGATGATTGCACCAGTGGAGACCAAGATCATCGAGGAGGTCAAACCTCCTCCACCGAAAGAGCTCCCACCACCGCCACCTCCACCAGAGATGAAAGCGCCACCACCGCCATTCATCCCGCCAGTTGAGGTGAACGTGCAGCAACCGCCGCCAGCGCAAAACGTGATCGCGAATGCGACCAGCGTCAAGCCGCAGACGAATGAGCTGCAAAAAGCACCGCCAGCCCCACCGGCTGCGGCGCCAGGACCAGCAAAATCGGTACACGTCGCTGCCGTCGCCGACTTCAGCACTTGCGCAAAACCAGAGTGGCCAAAATCCTCGCTGCGCAACGAAGAAACCGGTACGGTAACGTTGTCGTTCCTGATTGGAGTCGACGGCCATGTCGCCGATTCTAAAGTAGTGAAATCCAGTGGGTTTAGGGAGTTGGACAAAGCTGCGGTCAACGGCATCAGCAAATGCCGCTTCAAGCCAGGCCTGACCGACGGCAAACCGGAACAAGCGTGGATGCAGATGCAATACGTCTGGACGCTGGAGTAAACGAGGCAGTTATATCGTCTCACTTAGTAATTTCGTTGTCATTACGTTCAGCGATCTGATTATTTTATCAATTTGGAGGAAGCATGTTTAAGAATACCCGTTTGTCCGCTGTACTGGCCGCAGTGCTGTTTTCCGTGACCGCAGTTACCGCCGTGGTAAGCGCCCCAGCTTTCGCTGAAGAGCCAGCCTCGGCAGCCGCTTCGGCACCAGCAGCCGCACCACCAGCGGATGCGGCAGCCGCACCTGCAGCAGAAGCTCCTGCTGCTGCACACGGTGGCAAAGAAGAAGTTGAAAATCCATACGGCTTCGCCGCTGTCTGGGATGCAGGTTTCGTTTCGCGCGGTACCCTGATCATTCTGTCGCTGATGTCGATGGGTTCGTGGTACATCATCGTGACCAAACTGATCGACCAGATGAAGATCTTCAAACAGTCGAAAGAAACTTCGGCCAAGTTCTGGAAAGCTTCGTCGATCGCTGCTGGTTCGGCATCGCTGAAAGAAGGCTCGCCATTCCGCTTCATCCCTGAAACCGGCACCAAGGCAACCGCACACCACGACGGCGCCCTGCTGGAACAAATCGACCTGTCGACCTGGGTCACCATGTCGATCCAGCGCGCTGTGGACAAAGTCCAGTCGCGTCTGCAAGATGGCCTGTCGTTCCTGGCAACCGTCGGTTCGACCGCACCGTTCATCGGTCTGTTCGGTACCGTGTGGGGTATTTACAATGCACTGATCGCCATCGGCATGTCGGGTAACGCATCGATCGACAAAGTTGCAGGTCCAGTTGGTGAAGCACTGATCATGACCGCTTTCGGTCTGTTCGTTGCAGTTCCAGCCGTTCTGGGTTACAACTGGCTGGTGCGTCGTAACAAGTCGGCGATGGAAGATGTCCGTTCGTTCTCGGCTGACGTGCACTCGGTACTGATCTCGGGCGCGATGTCCACCAGCGAAGCTGGCCGTCAAGCCGGCGCTAAAAAGATTGGATAATTAACCATGTCGATGTCCGTAGGCTCCGATAGCGGAGACGAAGATCAAGTCATGTCAGAAATCAACACGACGCCCCTGGTGGACATCATGTTGGTTCTGCTGATTATCTTCCTGATCACGAGCCCGGTTGTTCTGAAGCTGATCAA
>JBGSBQ010000335.1:0-4815 GCA_041730475.1 Sphingomonadaceae bacterium | reverse complement strand
CCAGCGGCCGCGCCTTGCTACTGCGCGACCAGGCCGAATACAGTGAGCAGCTATCCGGCTGGGCGCCCCGCCATGTGCGCATCGCCGTCATGGATGGCATGGGCGGTCACGGCCATGGCCGCGAGGCAGCCGAAGCGGTGGCGGCCGGACTACTCGGCATCCCGCCCTGCTGCACCGTGGCAGAACTGGGCCGCCAGCTCGACGCGCTGCACGCCACCCTGCAGCAGCGCTTCAGCCGCCCCGGCGACCGTGACGATTTCCGCCGTCCCGGCACCACGCTGACGCTGCTGGAAATCCCGGCCGGACAAGCGCCGCTGCTGTACCACGTGGGCGATTCGCGCCTGTACGAAATCACGCCGCAGCAAGTGCAGCCCCTGACGGTCGACCATGTGCCGGCCACCGCCTACGCCATGCACGGCCTGCTGAGCGAACAGGAATGGTGGCAGCAGGTGCACGGCGAACACCGGGCCCAGATTTCGCAAGCCTTCGTGCTGGGCAATGCGTTCGCCAATCCGCAGGTGCTCGACAACGGGCTGTGGGCCCTGGATGCGCAGCGCCTGCCGCCGTTCCTCAGCCACCTGCCAGATCGCCGCGTGCTGCAAGTGCGGCCCGACGCCGTCTACCTGCTGGCCAGCGATGGTTTCTGGGCCTGCGCCCAGCCGCAGCGCTGGACCGAGCGCTGGCCACGGCTGCTGGGCAACGCCCCATCGTCCGCGGCGGCGCTCAGTGGCCTGTTCGACGAATTCTGCCAGCGGCCACCGGCCGGACTCTATCTCGACAACCTGACGGCGATCACTGTGCGCTTCCGCGACGCCGCACAACAACACAACATTGACGAAACGGCACTGCCGGTCGCATAAGACTGTGACGCACACCCCACGTTTGATTGCCAAACCACGGCAAAACAACATAAACTCTGGGGTACACCGTCGGTCTGAAAGCCATGAAAAAATGCAGTAACTCGCAGCACCCACATTGCACCTACTGGGTCATGCCGGGAGCACAGGCATGCGAAGGCGGTCACGCCCAAGCCGAGCCCTCCAGCTATGACCTGCTGAGTGCCGTGCGCTCTGCCCGTTGCGCCTCACCGGCAGCGGCGCTGACTGACGTCCCGGCCGCCGAGCTGGCCCCGGCCTATGCCCGCACGCTGCTGCGTTCCCAGGGCGAACGTCCGCAACTGCACATCAGTGGCTTCGACCCGCGTGCCGCTGGCGGCCGCCAGACGCTGAAAATGGAATTGCGCGGCCTGCCCGACGCCTGCGCCCCTGAGCTGACGCTACAACTGCAATCGGACCTGATCCCGAACGGCGCTGCGCGCCAGCAGTTTGTGCGCGCCGCGAATGGTGAATGGCGCCCGGTATTCGTCGAGTTTTCCTCGCGCGGCAAAGAGCACGGCCAGTACCAGATCAGCATCGAACTGCTGAGCCAACACCCGCAGCTGGCGACCCGGCGCTGGGTCTGCACCTTCGTGATTCTGGTGCCGCGGGCCGACACCACGCTGACCGAAATTCACCGCATCTTCCTCAGCACCCACAAAAATGTGCGGGTCATGGCGGACGATGCGTCGATCGCCCGCGTCAGCGCCCAGGGCGGCGCCAGTGTCGATATCGACGTCACGGCCCGCAACGCCGGCATCGCCCACCTCGACCTGAACACCCCGGCCGGCAAGGTCGATTTGGGCTTCTCGACCATTGCGTGGGATGAGGACCTGATTGAACTCGACGTTCCGGCCAGCGCCACACTGCACCCGCATCACAGCCGTGCGGCCTGCCTCGTCAACGCCGCGCCGGAAGCGGGCGCGCAACGCCAGATCCGCCTGTTCGCACTCGACGAGTGCGTATTCGGCCGCTTTGAACTGGTTGACCCGGAAGCGGATGCGCTGCTGACCCACTATGGCCCCGATGGCCAGCAAACCAATGGCCTGACGCGCCGCCTGTCGGGCCGCCATGCGGTGATACGGCGCACCGGCCATGGCTTTGAAATTGAAGATGTGTCGCGTTATGGCCTGCTGCTCGATGGCGTCTGGCCCGGCAAGCACAAGCCGACCGCGCTGCGGCTCGGTATGCGCATCGAACTGTCGGCCAGCATCAAGGGCATCGTCGTGCTGAGCGTGTCCGCCCTGCTGCCGCATGCAGTGATCCTGCACCGGCTGGATCAGGGTGCGCGCGCCGAATGCTTCTACCTGATGGCGCCCGACACCCATCCGGGCTATCCGATGCCGGCCTTTGCCGCCAGTCCGCAGGCCGCCGCCCTGCCGCTGCTGCTGCATCGCGACGGCGGCTTCTGGCACCTGGACCAGCTGACCGGCAAGGAAACCGCGCTGGCGCCCGCCACCTCGCTCGATACACTGAGCCGCATCGCGCGCCACCATCGCTTTGCCAGCGAGCCGTATCCGGAACACTGGATCATCCGCACCGGTGCCACCGGCCTGCATAGCACGCAGGCGGCACACGATCTGTCGACGGCCTGAGTCAGCGACCGAAGTTCAGGCCTGCGGCTTTTTCGCCGGCAGCGGTATCCACTCGGTTTCACCCGGCACCTTGGGGAAACGCTGCGCTTCCCAGTCCTCGCCAGCCTGCACGATGCGTTCCTTGCTCGACGAGACAAAATTCCACGACATATAGCGATGGCCGTCGAGCGCCTCGCCGCCGATCACGACGAACTGCGCCGCCGTACTGGCACTGACCCGTGGCGCCGTCAGCGTGTCCAGCAAGGCCATGCTGTGCAGCGCCAGTGGCGCACCGTCGACCAGCAAATCGCCGCTGATCGGATAGATCGCCGCTTCCTGTGGCAAGTCCGCCAGCGTCAGCGCCTGCCCGGGCTGCAACTGCACGTCGAGGTACAAGGTCTCACTGTAGGTACGCACCGGTGAAGCATGGCCAAAGGCACTGCCGACCAGCACCCGCACCGTGGCGCCATCCAGCTCGAAGGTCGGCAGCGCGGCCGCCGGCGTGTGGCAGAAGCCCGGTTCATCCTCCTCGTGCGCGATCGGCAGCGCCGCCCACAGCTGCAAGCCGTGGGTACGGTGCGGCACGCCGACCAAATCTTTCGGGGTGCGCTCGGAATGGACGATGCCACGCCCGGCCGTCATCCAGTTGACGGCCCCCGGCTCGATGCGCTGGAACGTGCCCAGGCTGTCGCGGTGGTCCATTGCCCCTTCAAACAGATAGGTGACGGTGGCCAGACCGATATGCGGATGCGGCCGCACATCATGGTCGGCGTCCGCCGGCACGTCGACCGGGCCAAAATGGTCGAAGAAAATGAAGGGCCCCACGGCCTGCTTGATGGCCGACGGCAGGTAGCGGCGCACCACAAAACCGCCACCGAGGTCCTTCTCATGGCCTTTCAGGAGAGTCGAAATCGTCATCGTTTACCCCAGTACAGTAGTGATTTCCGTGGTGACGGCGGTCATCAGCTTTTGGATCGGACATTTGTGCGAGGCCGCCAGCAGTTCATTGCGCTGCTCGTCGCTCAGGTCGCCGCTCAGGAGCAGCGTAGCGGCCAGCCGGTAAGTGCCGTGGCGCTCTTCGCTGGCATCGCGTTCGAGTGTCACTTCCACGTTTTCCAGCGGGATGTTCTTGCGGCGCGCGTACCACACCACGGTCAGCGCCTTGCAGGCACTGACCGCGGCGTCATACAGGTCATGCGGCGAAGGGCCGGCGTCGCTGCCGCCTTCTTCCACCGAGCCGTCGGCCGAGATCAGGTGATTGCGCACATGGACGATGTGGCGCATGGGCAGCGACTGGTCGCGGATAACTGTAATGGTCATGGTGCTCCTTGTAGCGGGACAGGTAAAAAACTCTCAGGCCACAATTTACACCGTTTGGCGCAACTCCGCCTACCCCAAAAGCAGGCAACTGGCCGCTAGCCGGCGCGCTTGCGCGTCGACGCAGCGATGTCGCGCAAGCGGGCGCGGTAGTCACGCCCGATTTGCTCCAGCAGCGAGGTTAGCCCCGCGGCCGGCAGCGGTGGGCTGAAATACTGACCCTGCATGGCGTCGCAGCCGCTGCGGTCCAGGAAATCCAGCTGCGCCAGCGTTTCCACACCGGCGGCCACGGTCTTCTGTCCCAGTGCCCGCGCCAGCGCGATCACCGCCAGCACCATGGAAGCTGCGCCGGCGCGCTCGGGTACGGCCGCCACGGCACTGCGGTCGATCTTGATGACGTCTATCGGGAAATTGGTCAGGTAACTGAGGCTGGTAAAGCCGCTGCCGACATTATCCAATGCCAGGCACACCCCCAGCTGCTTGAGCTGGCGCAGCACGGCGATCGTGGCGTCCAGATCGCCATCGGCCACCAGCGCGCGCTCCGTCAGTTCCAGTTCCAGATAGGCCGGATCGAGCCCGCAGGCGTCCAGCGCCTGCTGCACCGTGCGCCCCAGCATCGACAACTGCATCTGGCGCGCCGAAATATTCACGCACACCGTCGGCCAGTGGCCGGCCTGATGCCAGGCCGCCGCCTGCGCACAGGCCGTGCGCAGGACCCAGGCGCCGATCGGCACGATCTGCCCGGTATCTTCGGCCACCTCAAGAAAGTGGCCCGGCCCCAGCAGCCCCAGTTCCGGATGGCGCCAGCGCAGCAGCGCCTCAACCCCGGTGACATTGCCCGTCTCCAGGCTCAATTGTGGCTGGTAGTGCAGTTCGAATTCATCATTTTCCAGCGCGCGGTACAGGGCGCGTTCCAGCGCGGCGCGTTCCTGAGCGCGCTGCCCCAGCTGCGGCGTATAGCTTTGCACGCCGTTGCCGCCCTGATCGGCAACGCGCTGGCGCGCCCCGCCGGCGTGACGCAGCAAGGTGTCGGCGTCATCGCCGTCACC
>JBGSBQ010000334.1:0-4831 GCA_041730475.1 Sphingomonadaceae bacterium | reverse complement strand
CGCCAGCGCACTGGGCGGCGCTGGCGGACTGGCGGGGCTGGGGGTATCCGTGGCTGGCACGGCGTGGCTTACTCCGGTGACTGGGCCACGTCGCCCACCTTGACCGGGCCGCGGACCTGCATGATCAGCCCATACGAAATGTGCTGGAACACGCGGAAAATAAACAAATTGCCCATTTCTTCATCCGGCAACTTGACCTGCGGATTGCCCATCCCCAGCCAGCCTTTGCTGGCACCCGGATCGGACACCGTTTCTCCCGCATGGTACAGCTGCAGCACGGAGCCGACATCGAGTCCGTCAAGCTTGCCGCGATTAATACTGATCACCTGGTTCTGGCCCGCGTGCGTGACGCCGCCGTAAATCGCCACCACCCGCGCCGCCACCTGCCGCTCCGGCGGATGCGGCACATAGTTCTGCATCGGCGTCGGCGGCATCTGCATCAGCAAGTCGCCCTTGCCCATTTCTTCCTTGGCATTCGCGACCACGAAGGTATGCACGTCTTCGCCCGGCGTGCCCTTGGCTTCGGCACGCAGCTTCAGCGTGCCCAGATAAAACGCTTCCAGACCGATCACGGCCTGCGTGACCGGGTCTTTCAACGGCTTGCCGGGCCGGAACACCTGGAACGACGTGCCGCCATTCAGCTTGCCGCGCACATAGGCTTTGTCATCCTTGCCGAGGAACACCCGGCCTTCCTGCGTCGCCATGATGCGCGGCGCATTGGCCAGCTCATCGTTTTCGATAATCAGCGGCTGGCTCAAAAACGGCTCGATCGCGCCAGTCGGGATCGATGCCACGGCATCCTTGCCCAGTCCTTCCATGCGCAGCTGCGGCGACAGCTTCAGCTGCGACGGATCGCTGACACCGCCATTCGCATTAATCTTGTTGCCCAGCCGCAGACGCCCGGCCGCGCGGTCGAACCAGATGATCTGGCCCGGATAAATCCAGTGCGGATTGCGGATTTCGTCGCGGTTCATGCCCCAGACAGTGGGCCAGCACCACGGCTTTTCGAGAAATTTGCCGGAAATATCCCACAAGGTATCGCCCTTGAGCACCGTATGCTGGTCGGGCGCATCGGCCCGGAACTGACAATTCTGAGCCTGCGCCGACACTGCCGACACGCCGCAAAACAGGGCAGCTACAACTAAGCGGGCGCCGACTGTGCTAAAATTTTTCATTAAGTAATCCGAGAAATGTCCGAGGAATGTCCGAAACAGCGGCACAGCGGAAGGCCGTATGCGAGGCCGTGGCAAGCAGCAGGCTTGCTCAATTGAATCAAATTCTGCCCATAAAACCCTGAACTAGCAAGCGAAACCGCGCAACGGTATCCGGCGCGGATGTTGCATTTTCGTACAGGAAAACGGCCAGAACGTACTGCCCTAATTGTCGCCCCTTATCAAGGCGCCCACTAAGTTATCAACACTACATCTCATACGTATGGCCATTCTGAATATTCTGCGTTACCCCGACCCGCGCCTGCACAAGGTTGCCGAGCCCGTTACTGCGTTCGATGAGCGCCTCGCCAAGCTGGTGGCTGACATGGCCGAGACCATGTATGAAGCGCCCGGCATCGGCCTGGCAGCGTCCCAGGTTGACGTGCACGAACAACTGGTGGTGATCGACATTACCGAAACCAAGGATGCGCTGGTCGCCTACATCAACCCGGAAATCATCTGGGCCAGTGAAGACAAGCAAGTCTACGATGAAGGCTGCCTGTCGGTGCCCGGCATCTACGACGGCGTTGAGCGTCACTCGCGCGTCAAGGTGCGGGCCCAGGACCTCAAAGGCGAATTCTTTGAAGTGGAGGCCGAAGGCCTGCTGGCCGTCTGCATCCAGCACGAGATGGATCACCTGAAGGGCAAAGTATTCGTCGAATACCTGTCGCCGCTGAAACGCAACCGCATCAAGACCAAGCTGGTCAAGGAAGAACGCGGCATGGAACGCGAAGCGATGCTGCGCGCCCAAGGTCGTCGTTTCTAAGCCCGCCAAGGAATATCGATGAAAGTGATCTTCGCCGGCACGCTGGAATTCGCTGCAGTGGCCCTGCAAGCACTGCATGAGGCTGGCCACGAGATCCCGCTGGTGCTGACCCAGCCCGACCGCCCGGCCGGGCGCGGCATGCATTTGCAGCCGTCCGCCGTCAAACAGTACGCACTGGCGCATGGCATCGAGGTGCTGCAGCCGCTGTCGCTGCGCATGGATGCCAAGGACCCGGAACGCGCCGCGCAGGCGCAGGCCGCCCATGCGCGCCTGCTGGCCACCGATTACGACGTGATGGTGGTCGCGGCCTACGGCCTGATCCTGCCGCGCAGCACGCTCGATATCAAGCCCTGCCTGAACATCCACGGTTCGCTGCTGCCGCGCTGGCGCGGCGCGGCACCGATCCACCGCGCCATCGAAGCCGGTGATGCCGACACCGGCATCACCATCATGCAGATGGAAGAAGGACTGGATACCGGCCCCATGCTGCTGATCGAACGCATCGCCATCGGCCCGCAGGACAGCACCGGCCAGCTGCATGACCGGCTGGCGGCACTGGGCGGCCAGATGATCGTGGCCGCGCTGCGCCAGATGGAACAGGGCACGCTGGTCGCCGTCACCCAACCGGAGGACGGCGTCACCTACGCCGCCAAGATCAGCAAGGAAGAAGCGGCGCTGGACTTCAGCCAGCCGGCACTGGAGATCGGCCGCAAGATTCGCGCCTTCAATCCCTTCCCCGGCGCGCATGGCACCGTCAATGGCGTGCACATCAAGCTGTGGGGCGCCGAAGTACTGGACGGCGCCAGCAGCAGCGCCGCGCCCGGCACGGTGCTGGCGGCCGATGCCCAGCATGGCATCGTGGTCGCGTGCGGCAGCGGTTCGCTGCGCCTGACCGCCTTGCAAAAGCCGGGCGGCAAGCGCCTGCCGGCCGCCGAATTCATCAAAGGCTTTGCGCTGGAAGGCCAGCGTTTCCAATGAGGTCATGATGCCCACCCGGCGCCCGCTTGAATTCTGGTTCGACTTCGCCAGCAATTACAGCTACCTCAGCGTGATGCGCATGCGCGCGCTGATCGCTGACGCGGGCCTGGTGGTGCACTGGCGCCCCTTCCTGCTCGGTCCCATCTTCAAGGCGGCCGGCTGGAACAACTCCCCCTTCGTAGTCCAGCAGGACAAGGGCGCTTACATGTGGCAGGACATCGTGCGCGAATGCGCCAAGTATGGC
Organism: Sphingomonadaceae bacterium; assembly: GCA_041730475.1. Classification (GTDB taxonomy): domain Bacteria; phylum Pseudomonadota; class Gammaproteobacteria; order Burkholderiales; family Burkholderiaceae_D; genus Rugamonas. Next base: position 1,632 of record JBGSBQ010000334.1, on the reverse strand, counting down.
CAGCCATGGCAGCGGCCCTCGGTCTTTCCGCGCAATTCGCTGCTGGCGGCGCGGGTCGGCCTGATCGGTGAAGATCAGCCGTGGATGCTGGACTTCTGCGAACTGCTGATGCTCGATAATTTCTCGCTCGACCGCGACATCAGCAGCGTGCACGGCATCAGCGCCCTGCTCGACAGCCTCGGCCTGAACGCTGCCGACATTCTGGCGCAAGCCCAGTCCGACGCCAACAAGCAGCGCCTGCGCGAGCGCACGGCCGCCGCCCAGGCGCGCGGCATCTTTGGCGCCCCCACCTTCTTCGTCGGCGACGAGATGTTCTGGGGCAACGACCGCCTGGCCGACGCGGTGGCGCGCTGCGACTTTACTTAAGAATGCGCTTCCATATACTCGCGCATCAAGCGATTGATCGTGTCGTGATAGTCGGCAGTATGTTGCTTGAACCAGTCCAATACAAAACTATCCACAATCAGTGACTCGGCCCGATGTGTCGGCCACCAGATTTCAGCCCTGCGAATATCCTCCTGCACAACTTCAGCGCTGTCACTGGTATCAATCGGATCTTCTCCGGGCAAGTCATCAGGACGCCCCACTTCCGATATGTTGTTCATATATTTTCACCTGCAAACTTTCCTGATCGTAATCGAAACGCCACACCTATCCATTCGAGTATAGGACGCGCCGCCGCGCGCACCAAAGAAGTGTGCGCGGCGCCACCAAATTCCCCTTTGCGACGCATCAGAGCCCCCGACTCCTGAATAAAACGTTGTCACGACGGCCTGTGACGACAGATTGTTGCTGCGGCGCAGCGGCATGGCCTGAAGCAATGTGCGCTATGCCGTATAATTTTAGACCGCCGACAACATTCGCCCGGCCGCCCTTCCGCTCATAGAAAGTATCAAATGAACAATACCGTGTCCCATCCCGTGATGTCCAAGACCGATGCCCAGCTGCGTGAAATCCTCGCCAAGCGCATCATGATCCTCGACGGCGCGATGGGCACCATCATCCAGCAGTACAAACTGGATGAGACCGCATATCGTGGCGGCCCCACCGGGCGCTTCATCGATTTCGCCGCTCCCGCCAACAGCGGCGCACGCGAGCTGTTCGTCAAAGGCAATAACGAGCTGCTGACGCTGACGCAGCCGCAGGTGATTCAGGAAATCCACGAACGCTATCTGGCCGCCGGCGCCGACCTGATCGAAACCAATACCTTCGGCGCCACCACCATCGCCCAGGACGATTACCACATGGGCCATCTGGCCTATGAAATGAACGTGGCCGCCGCCAAGCTGGCGCGCGCCGCCTGCGACAAGTACAGCAGCGCCGACAAGCCGCGCTTCGTCGCCGGTGCACTCGGCCCGACCCCGAAGACGGCCTCGATTTCGCCCGACGTCAATGACCCGGCGGCCCGCAACATCAGCTTCGACCAGCTGGTCGACGCCTACCACCAGCAAACGCAAGGGCTGGTCGAAGGCGGCGTCGACGTGCTGCTGGTGGAAACCATTTTCGATACGCTCAACTGTAAAGCTGCTCTGTTCGCCATCGATCAGTTCTACGCCGCCCATCCGGAGCAAGCACGTCTGCCGCTGATGATTTCCGGCACCGTCACCGATGCGTCCGGCCGGATTCTGTCGG
>JBGSBQ010000333.1:0-4839 GCA_041730475.1 Sphingomonadaceae bacterium | reverse complement strand
CGCATTTGAAATGCTTAACTGATCTAAATTTTCCATCACTTTTTTAAGATCTTCAAATAAAAAATGATACCAAATACTTTTTGTAAAATCCTCCATATGGTTTTTCAACCATTCTAAACGCGCATGAACTGGAAGGCGTGCTGGAGCAGGAACTGGAAGCCATCCATACCGAACTGGAGCAGCCGGCCAAGTCGCTCAACAAGATCGGTGAAGCGATGCCGGGCTTCGGCATTCTGGCCGCCGTGCTGGGCATCGTGATCACCATGAACACCGTCAGCGAGGGTGCCACCTCGGGCGAGATCGCCGAACACGTGGGCGCCGCCATGGTCGGGACCTTCATCGGTATTTTCCTGTGCTACGGCCTGATCGATCCGCTCTGCAATATGCTGAAGCAGCTGGTCAATTCGGAAGCGTCGAACAAGGAAACCGTCAAGGTGGTACTGGTCACGCACGTGGCCGGCAAACCGCCGCTGCTGGCGATTGACGCCGGCCGCCGTCTGGTGCCACTGAACATCAAGCCAAGTTTCGCCCAGCTGGAACGCTGGATCAATGACCTGGAAGGCCGCGACAGCGAACCGGCCGACGATAGCCGTCGTGGAGGCCGCGGTGCAAAAGCAGCATGACAAGGCGCATGAGCAAACCGTCGTCAAACGGGGCGGCGGCAAGCACAAGCACGACGATCACGGCGGCGCCTGGAAGGTAGCGTTCGCCGACTTTTGTCTGGCGCTGATGTGTCTGTTCTTGGTGTTGTGGCTGATGGCAGCCCGCAATTATGAATCGCTGGAACAAATCCTGACCGAGGCCGATGGCGCCAAGACCGACCAGGGCAAGGGCGTGATGCCGGAACAGGTGGGCGGCCCGCGCGGCAGCCTGATCGAACGCTTCCCGATGCCGAAGACCGGCAACTCGGACACCGAGGGCGCCTCCAAGGCGGCCGGCGAACCGAATCCGGAAGTCAAGGCGCAAAAGGTCAAGTACGACAGCCCGAACGATCTGGCCGCGCTGTCGCGCGCGCTAACCAAGATGAGTGCCGATTTCGGCCTGACCAGCAACCTCGAATCGATCGTCACGCCGTATGGCCTGCGCATCATGTTGCACGACACCGACCGTCAGGGCATGTTCGTGCGCGGCTCGGCGGTGCCGACCGACAAGTTCCGCGCGCTGCTGCGCAATATGGGGCCGCTGTTCGCCCAAATGGAAAACCAGATGCTGATCGTCGGCCACACCGATTCGCTGCAATATGCCGACACCAGCTATGCGGCCTTTTCCAACTGGACGCTGTCGAGCAACCGCGCGATGTCGGCCCGCTCGCAGTTGCTGGCCGGCGGCATGAACAGCGAATCGGTGCTGCAAGTGGTCGGCATGGCCGACCGCGCCCCGCTCGACATGAAGCGCGCCGATGCTGGCGTCAACCGCCGCATCGAACTGCTGGTGCTGACCACGGCGCAGGCCAAGACGATTGCCTCGATGTTCGGGGTGCCGGACGCCAGCAGCCCGCTGACCGAACAAATTGACACCGCGATGCCCGATGCCACCTTGCTGCAAAAATTGCGCGATAAACTAGGCACTGGCGAATCGAAGCGCCACAAATAACCATGGACTCCAAGATCAGCAGAGGTTCCCGTATGCGAATTTCCACCACCCCGGGCGGCATCGCCGTCCCCACCCTGAGCGACGCGGCCCCACCGGAGAGCGTCGAACCGGCGGCCGCGCCCGTCAAACCAGCACCGCTGCAATCGGCCGTGCTGCAACCGGCGCTGCAAGCGATGAAAGCGATGCCCGAAATGGACCAGCAGCGCATCGACCTGCTGCGCGACGCGCTGGCCAAGGGCGAACTGCCGTTTGACCCGGCCAAGCTGGCCGGCCTGATCCAGCGCTTCCACGGGAGCGACCGGTGACCTTGTTGTCGCGTCAGGATGCGATGAAATTATTGCTGCAAGGCGTAGCCGCCGACCAGCAAGCCTATGCGCAACTGGCCGCAATGCTCGAGCAACAGTTTCAGCTGGCGCTGCGCCACCAGAGCGCGCCGCTGGCGGCGCTGGCCGATGACATTACGGCGCTGGTCGACACGCTGCAGCAGCGTCGCCTGCAACGCGTGGCATTAGTACAACAGTTAGTCGGCGCACACGGCACGATGGCGCAAGCATTTGCCTTGCTGAAAAATGCAGCACGGGAGAGAATGGAAACCGACTGGCAGCAGCTGGAACAGCTGGTGGTCGAGTGCAAACGGCTGGGCAAGCGCAATAGCGACTTGCTGGTCGAGCAATACAGCATCATGCAGCGCGTGCTGCATGGCGAGGAGCAAATATATGCGCCAGCTTGACGGCATGTCACCCACTGCGGCCACCGCCGCGACGGTTTCGAACATGGTACCCAGCCGCCCAGCCGTGGCTGTGTCGGCGGGCGCCAGTAGCGCGGCGCCATTCAGCAGCACCTTCCATCAGGTTCAGCACGACATTGCCGATTACATTGCGCGCGGCGCCAGCACGCCCGCCGGGGCCGGCGCCGGCAGTACCCTGAGCGTGGAAGCGCTGGCACTGCGCCAGCGCGCGCTGGCCAGCGGGGCCGGCGCCATCAGTCCGGCACGCGACGCTGTCGATCCCACGCTACAGCAGCAATTCTTGGCCTCGATCCAGCCGTGGGCAGCCGAGACCGGCGCGCGACTGGGCGTCGATCCGACCATCGTGGCGGCCCATGCGGCGCTGGAATCGGGCTGGGGCCAGCATCCGCTGCGTCAGGCCGGCACCGACAGCAACAACCTGTTCGGCCTGAAAGCGGGCGGCAGCTGGCAAGGCGCCGTGGCCGCCGCCAACACCACCGAATTCGAACATGGCGTGGCCGTCAAACGGACCGAGCGTTTCCGCAGCTATCCCGACACCGCCAGCGCCTTCCGCGATTACGCCGAACTCCTGAGCAGCAATCCGCGCTACCAGCAAGCATTAAACACAGGCAGTGATGCGCGCGCCTTCGCACGCGGGCTGGCCGCCGGCGGCTATGCCACCGACCCCAGCTATGCTGACAAACTCAGCAAGCTGGCCACCCAGCTCCAGCAGGGCGGCAGCGCCCGCGCCATCCGTCAATTGGGGGACTGAGTGGACATCGGCACATCGACCGGCTCCACCGTCGCCGCCCCCGTGACCCGGGTGCGCAGCACGGTGCCATTCGGATTGCGCACCCGCACCAGCGCGCCGCGGGCGCCGCTGTCGAGTGCTTCGCCGGCCATGCTGACTTCGATCTGCTCGCGCCGCGCAATAATGCGCACCGGATCGCCGCGCTTCACCAGCAGCGGCGCCGAGAGCAGCCCCATGCGTAACACCTCGCCGCTGCGCAGCGTGCGCTTGCCGCTCAGGCCAATCGCATCCTGGGGCGCGCTGATGACGTCTCCCATGGCCGGTACATCGTGGCGCTCCAACAACAAATCTTCATCGGCCAGCGGCCGCCCGGCCGGCACGTCCTGGGCCAGCACCGCGACCCGCGCCGACAGCGTGGCGCGCACCACGAACTCATATCGCCAGCCGCTGGCGCCGCCACACACGGCGGCAAAGCGCATGCGCGCCACCAGCCGGGTATCGACCGCCTCGACGCTGATGCCCTGCGCACAGGCCGACAACGGCCGCGTGCCGGGCGCCACACTGATGCTGAGCTGGGGTTCGCTCAGGCCACTGACCTCGGCCTGGCGCGCGACCTGCTTGCGCGCCGCCGCCTCGACCACGGCCAGCACCTGCTCGGGACTGGTCGGCGCCGCTAGGGCGCAGGGGGCAGAAAAGATGATGCAAAGCAGCAACATTGCACTTAAACGGGGTACAATACGACGGTTAACCATGGGTGTACTTTCGGGTGGCAACAACTGGCGGCCATTTTACATGGGCTGGCGCCAGCCAGCCGGGCAGAATTCACACCATTGCAGCCGGACAAGGGGGACATAATGGGCATCAATTTCAAAGCCGCGCTGGGCAACCACGCCGAGGCACTGCACCTGCGGGCCGACCGCACCCGCATCCTGGCGGCCAATATCGCGAATGAAAACACGCCCGGTTTCCAGGCACAGGATATCGATTTCGCCGCCACGCTGGCGGCCACCGAGGCCGCCGGGCACGGCGAGCCCAGCCTCGACGGCGACGCCGGCACGCTGTACCGCGTGCCCTACCACCCCAGCCGCGACGGCAACACGGTGGAACTCGGGGTCGAGCAGGCGGCGTTTTCGCAGAATGCGTCCGACTTCCAGACCAGCCTGACCTTCGTCAACCTGACCCTCAAGGGTCTGGCCAAGGCCATCAATGGTCAATAAGGCGCCGCGCGCGCTCCGCTTTCGCTCAGGAATTCATCATGTCGTTTAAAAATATCTCGGAAATCGCTGGCTCGGCCATGGCAGCCCAGACCGTGCGCCTGAATACCATCGCCTCCAACCTGGCCAATGCCGATTCCGTGGCCGGTACCGAGGCCGATACCTACCGCGCCCGCAAGCCGGTGTTTGCCGCCATCATGGGCGATAGCGTCGACGGCGGCGCCAGCCCCGGCGGCAAGGTGCAGGTGCTGGACGTGGTCGAATCGAATGAGCCGCTGCGCAAGGTCTACGAACCGGGCCATCCGATGGCGAATGCCGAAGGCATGGTGTTTTACCCGAATGTCAATCAAGTGGCCGAGATGACCGACATGATGTCGGCCTCGCGCGCCTTTGAAACCAATGTCGAGGTGCTGGGCCGTATCCGCACCATGCAACAATCACTCCTTAAACTCGGTGAAGGCTAAGCCATGCAGACCAGTCTCCTCAACAACGGCAGCAGCACCGGCAGCAGTACCGGTGGCAGCACCAGCATCACCGGCAACAGCACCACCGAA
>JBGSBQ010000332.1:0-4821 GCA_041730475.1 Sphingomonadaceae bacterium | reverse complement strand
AAACAACTGGCTGCAGTCTGCTGCTGTTCAGCCAAGGCGCCGATCAGCTGGCCAACCCCAGCGGCATAAAGCTGGGGTCAGACCCGCCGGGTCTGACCCCAGGTTTTGCCCTTGGGGTGTAAGGCCACGCCACGGCACCTTAACTGAACGGCAGCAGGCCGCGCTCCCTTTTTTGTTTAAGCGGCACGCCGGTGGCGGCTGGCTTTTTTCTTCTTGCCAGGCTTGGCCGCGGCCTGCATCACTTTCGGCTCGCCGTCCGGGCCGGCGATGAAACGGCGAATATTTAGCGCATCCATCATGCGGGCCGAATTGGCCTTGGCGTTCAACAGCACCAGCGTGGCATTCTTGCCAGCCGACTTGATGCGCATGATCAGGCAGCGCCCGGCTTCTTCGGTATAGCCGGTCTTGGACATGCCAATTTCCCAGCCCTTGGCGCCCACCAGACGGTTGGTGTTGTGGTACTCGACCTTGCGGCCCTTGATGTTGATGATGTCCTTGGTATCGGTGGTGATGCGGCGGATGTCCGGGTAGGTCGCAGCGGCACTGGCCATCTTGACCAGATCGGCAGCGGTCGAGCGGTGGCCCGGCGACAGGCCGGTCGGCTCTTCGATCACGGTCTGGCTCATGCCCAGCGCGCGGATCTTGGCGTTGACGGCAGCGCCAAAGGCAGCCGGGCCGCCCGGATAGGTACGCGCCAGTGCGGCAGCAGCGCGGTTATCGGACGACATCAGCGCCAGCTGCAGCACATCGCGGCGCGCAATTTCGGCACCCACCGGCACCCGCGAGGTGCTGTGCTTGAGCGTGTCGACATCGGTTTTTTCGATACTGATCGGTGCATCCATGTCCGACTTGGAGTCGAGCACGACCATCGCGGTCATCAGCTTGGTCAGCGAGGCGATCGGAACTTGTACATTGGCATTCTTTTCCAGCAGTACTTTGCCGGTGGCGTCTTCGACGACCAGCACCGACTGCGATCCGAGTGGTACCGCCAGCGCCGCAGCGGTGACCGAACTCAGTATGACAGCAACTATTTTCTTGAGCATGTTGGGCGATTCGAGTGGGGGTTGCGTATAACTTTACTGGTTATAGGGCAATATTTTCCTAAGGATAGACAATAACATTAATGTGCTTTCTCGTCTATGGAATGTAAGTCCCCGGCGGGCCAAATAAAAAGCCCCGGAACCAGGTCCGGGGCGGGGGCGCGGCAGGCTGTCCGCTTATTGCAATTTGGCAATCGAAACGTCGGTCGACTTGACCAGCGCGATGACTTCGCTACCCACTTTCAGATCCAGATCGTGAATCGAGCGCGAGGTGATGATCGAGGTGACGATGCCGTGCTCGGTTTCGATATCGACTTCCGACACCACCGGGCCAAAGATGATTTCCTTGATCTTGCCGCGAAACTGGTTGCGTACATTAATTTCCGAAATGGCCATCTGACTGTCCTTATTTGGTCTGGTAGATCTTGTCGAATTCGCCGCCATCGTCAAAGTGTTTCTTCTGCGCCTGTTTCCAGCCGCCGAACACGTCTTCCACGGTGAACAGGGTGATCGGCTTGAAATTGGCCGCATATTTCTTGAACACGGCTTCCGAACGGGGCCGCAGGTAGTGCTTGGCGATGATGTCCTGACCGGCCTCCGAGTACAGGAAGTTCAGGTAGGCGGTGGCTGCCTTGCGGTTGCCGAGGCGGTCCACCACCTTGTCGACCACGGCCACCGGCGATTCGGCCAGAATCGAGGCCGGCGGGTAGACCACGTCAAAATTGCCACCGAACTCATTGCGCACCAGTTGCACTTCGTTCTCGAACGTCACCAGTACGTCGCCGATGTCGCGCTGGGTGAAGGTGGTGGTGGCGCCGCGGCCACCGCCGTCCAGCACCGGCACGTTCTTGAAGATCTTGCTGACCAGATCGCGGGCCTGCGCCTCGTTACCGCCTTTCTTGATGACCGAGCCCCAGGCGGCCAGATAGCTGTAGCGGCCATTGCCCGAGGTTTTAGGATTTGGAATGATGACTTTCAGGCCGGGCTTGCCCAAGTCGTCCCAGCCCTTGATCTGTTTGGGATTGCCCTTGCGCACCAGATACACCATGGTCGAGTACATGGGGGCTGCGCCGTGCGGGAATTTCTTGGTCCAGTCGGGCTTGACCAGGCCGCGCTCGACCAGCAGGTCGATGTCGTTGGCCTGATTCATCGTGACGACCGACGCTTCCATGCCGTCGGCGACCGAGCGGGCTTGCTTGGAGGAGCCGCCGTGCGACTGGTTCAGGTTGACGGTTTCGCCCGTGGTTTTCTTGTATTCAGCGACAAAGGCGGGGTTGATGTCCTTGAACAGTTCGCGGGTAACGTCATACGAGGCGTTCAGCAGTGCCGGTTCGGCGGCGTGGGCGGCCAGTGGCAGGCCCAGCGTGAAAGCCGAGGCGGCCAGCAGCGTGGTCAGCAGGGAGCGGCGCGACAGGGTGGCAGCGGGACGGTGATTTGGGTTCATGGTGGGCTTTCGTGACGGTAGGTAGCCATGGTGTAAAATTTCGCCCGGAAAAGATACGAATTTTTCGTAATATGCTTAGAGGCCGTCTGTGGAGTGCGCCCACACCGGCTTTTTCTGGCTGGTGTATAGTCATTCCCCAGGTAACGAGAAAGCGCTGACACGCTTCGGGGATGGAGATTATTTTGTGAGCGTACATGAGTCTTGAAATTCGGATTGCTGTTTCAACCGATGCGTTTGCCGCATGTAATGTGCTGCGCCGTTCGATCAGCGAATGCTGCGTGGCCGACCATAAAAATGAGGCCAGCATCCTGGACGCCTGGTTGGGCAACAAAACCCCGCAAATGGTGGCGAACTGGTTCAGCTCGCCCACCAATTTTTCGCTGGTCGCGCTGCGCGATGGCGAACTGGTCGGGGTGGCGCTGCTGACGGGTGCCGGCAAGTTGGCCTTGTGCTATCTGTTGCCGGAAGTGCGGGGGCAGGGCATCGGCAAGGCCTTGCTGGCGCGGGCCGAACAGCAGGCCTGCGGCTGGGGCGTGAAAGCGCTGCAACTGCACAGCACGGCTACGGGGGAAGGCTTCTTCGCCGCCCAAGGCTACAGCGCCGCCGGCAAGGTCCGTTCGCCGTATGGCGTGGAAACCGTGTTCTTCTGGAAACAGCTGGATGCCGATGGCACGGTCGATGGCGGCGCGGGCAAGCGCAAGCGTTTCTGTAACTGCAACACGGCCTGAGGCCAGCGGGAGCACCATGCCGGAGATCAAGGTCACGCGTCAGGAGTTGTTTCCCACCACCGTATGGTCGTTCGACCTGTCCCATTTGCAGGAATTTTTCCCCGGCTGGCTGGAATTGATCAGCAACTGGCGCGCGGCCGCGCCGGCGCCGGCCGGCCGCCCCCACCGTGGCGGCGGGGACAGCGCTACCCGGGTCATGCAGATGCCGTTTTTTGCGCCGCTGGAACTGGCGGCGCGGGCCGCGTTTGCCCACGCCTTCGAGGAGATGCGGCTCAGCGCTCCGTTGCGTTTCCGGCTGGAGGGCTGGGTTAACCTGCTTGAGCAGGGTGGCTACAACCTGCCACACCAGCATCCGAACCGTTTGTTGAGTGCCTGTTTCTACCTGCAGGTGCCGGCCGGCGCCGCGCCGCTGGCTTTCCACGATCCGCGCCCGGCCATCGCCTTGACGGCGATGCCGGGGCAGGGCGCCAATTGTGGCGGGATCTCGACCACGGCACCATTTGCCGGCCAGTTACTGGTGTTTCCACACTGGTTGCAGCATCAGGTCGACGGCCATGTGCCGGCAGTGCCACGGATTTCGATCGGCATCAATGCCTTGCCGGCCTGAGCTGGGCTTTGCCTAACACAGCGCGAAGCTGAGCGCGTGCGGCCGCGCTGGCGTGGCGTCGACCGCCGTGCCGGCCACGAACAACTTCAATTGTCCCGGTGCCAGCCGTTGCCACGCCTCGTTCGAGGTCAGCGGCTGGGTGGCGATGACGGCGATGCGGTCATCCAGATGGTTATGCTTGCTGAAGTCGATGCTGACGTCGCAATCGACCAGCTGCGCCACCGAGAACGGATATTCACGGACCAGAAAGTGCAGCTCGGTCGAGCAATGGGCAAACATCAGTTCGCCATTTGACAGGATGAAATTGAAGGTGCCGTGGGCCGCGATCTCGCTGGCCAGCGTGGCCAGCGTCGCATACAGCTGGTGGCGCGGCGGTTGCTGCGGGTGGCGTAGTTGCAGGCCCGACAGCAGGTGGCAGAAGGCCCGTTCGCTGTCGGTGTCGCCGCGCGCGCAATACAGGCTGGGATTGGGGGCAAACTGCTGCAAGTCGCCGTTATGGGCGAACGACCAGGTCTGGCCCCACAGTTCGCGCGTGAACGGGTGGCTGTTTTCCGGCCCGATGCGGCCCTGCGTGGCTTTGCGGATGTGTGCGATGGCGCAGCGCGCCTTGACCGGCTGGCGCTTGACGGCGGCCGCCAGCGGCGAATCAATCGAGGCCAGATGATCGGTCAGCAGGCGGCAGCCAGCGGCCGTATGAAAGGCGATGCCCCAGCCGTCCTTGTGTTCGCCGGTGCGGCCGCCGCGTTCGGCAAAGCCTTCGAAGGAAAAGCCGAGGGCGGCGGGCTTGCTGCTGTTCATACCCAGAAGTTGACACATGGCGCAGACGCTGGCGGTGGTTGATGGCTCCACGATAAGCGCTGGCGCCGGCAGCGGGAACGAATCTTTCGGCATATCCTTATGTCGGCGTGCATATGCAGCGGGCAAATATCGAAGACTGAAAGCATTCGTTCTCATTTGCAGCGGCAAGATTTACGCTGGGGTCTTCGTCGAGTCAGTTTGAGG
>JBGSBQ010000331.1:0-4858 GCA_041730475.1 Sphingomonadaceae bacterium | reverse complement strand
CGACGAAGTTGACCAGCTCGCCGGCCTTGATCGTGGCCATGCGGTCGACGGTGACGCCGGCGGCGAGCTGCACCTTGCCGCCGTCCACCGTGGCCAGCACGATGGCCGCGCTCTTCAGCTTGTCCTTCAGCTTGTCCATGGTCTCGCGCAGACGGGCCACGTCGGCACCGTCCAGCACAGCAGCCAGCACCTTGATGCCGTTCACGTCCACCGCCTGAGTCGCCAGTTCATCGCCCTGACCGGAGGCCAGTTTCGATTTCAGCGCCGCCAGTTCTTTTTCCAGCGCCTTGACGTGGTCCTGCACCTGACCGATACGGGCAGTCAGCTCGTCCGGCGACGATTTCAGGGCCGACGCCGCGTCCAGCAGGCGACGATTGATCGACTGCACCAGTGCCAGCGCGCCTTCGCCGGTCACGGCTTCGACGCGACGGATACCGGCTGCCACACCACCTTCAGAGATGATCTTGAACAGGCCGATGTCACCGGTGCGGTGCACGTGGACACCACCGCACAGTTCTTTCGAGCTGCCGATATCCATCACACGCACTTCGTCGCCGTATTTCTCGCCAAACAAGGCCATTGCGCCATGCTTGACGGCGTCATCGAACGACATATTGTGCTGCTGGGTTGCCGTGTTGTTCAGGATTTCACGGTTGACGATGGTTTCTACCTCGGCGATCTGCTCGGCCGTCATCGGTGCATTGTGGCTGAAGTCGAAGCGGGCCTTGTCCGGATCCACCAGCGAGCCTTTTTGCGCCACGTGCCCACCCAGCACTTCGCGCAGGGCTTTGTGCATCAGGTGGGTCGCCGAGTGGTTGCGGATGGTGCGGGCACGCTTGGCTTCGTCCACGTTCGCATTGACCGCATCGCCGACCTTCAGCGCGCCGCTGGCCAATACACCATGGTGACCGAACACGTCGGCCTGAATCTTCAGCGTGTCGCTGACGTCGAACTGGGCGCCAGCGGCGCTGATCACACCCTGATCGCCGACCTGACCGCCCGATTCCGCATAGAACGGGGTGGTGTCCAGCACCACGATGCCGGCCTGACCCGCCTGCAATTCCTGCACTGGGGTGCCGGCTGCGTACAGGGCCACCACCTTGCTGCTGAAGCTCAGCTTGTCGTAGCCGACGAATTTGTTCTTTTCTCCCGCGTATTCGACCTTGCTGTCCTTGGTCGACTTGCCGCCCTTGCGCGACAGTTCCTGGCTTTCTTTCAGCGCCACGTCGTAACCGGCCTGATCGAAGCTGATGTTGCGCTCGCGGCAGATGTCCGCCGTCAGGTCCGGCGGGAAGCCATAGGTTTCGTACAGCGTGAAGGCGGTGGCGCCATCGATGCCGGTGGCATCCTTGGCCAGCTGCGCTTCCAGCACTTTCATGCCGGTTTCCAGCGTCTCGCCGAAACGTTCTTCCTCAGCCTTCAGCATCTGGGCCACGCGCTCCTTGGCTTCCTCCAGTTCTGGATAGGCGGCGCCCATTTCGATCGCCAGATCGGCCACCAGCTTGTAGAAGAATGGCTTGGTCTGGCCCAGCTTGTGGCCATGACGCAGCGCGCGGCGGATGATACGGCGCAGCACATAGGCACGGCCTTCGCTGCCCGGAATCACGCCGTCGACGATCATGAAGGCGGACGCACGGATGTGGTCGGCGATCACGCGCAGCGATTTATTTTCCAGGTCGGTGGCGCCGGTTTCGCGCGCAGCGGCCTTGATCAGGTTCTGGAACAGGTCGATCTCATAGTTCGAGTGCACGTGCTGCAGCACGGCGGCCAGACGCTCCATGCCCATGCCGGTATCGACGCATGGCTTCGGCAGCTTGTGCATCACGCCCGCTTCGTCGCGGTTGAACTGCATGAACACCAGATTCCAGATTTCGATGAAACGGTCGCCATCTTCGTCCGGCGAGCCCGGTGGGCCGCCGGCGATGTCGGCGCCGTGGTCGTAGAAGATCTCGGTGCACGGACCGCAGGGGCCGGTGTCGGCCATCTGCCAGAAGTTATCCGAGGCGTAACGCGCACCCTTGTTGTCGCCGATGCGGATGATGCGCTCGGTCGGCACGCCGACTTCCTTGGCCCAGATATCGTAGGCTTCGTCATCTTCCATGTAGACGGTAACGGTCAGCTTGTCGGCTGGCAGGCCATATACCTTGGTCAGCAGTTCCCAGGCGTAGTTGATGGCGTCGCGCTTGAAATAGTCGCCGAAGCTGAAGTTACCCAGCATTTCGAAGAAAGTGTGGTGACGCGCCGTGTAACCGACGTTTTCCAGGTCATTGTGCTTGCCGCCGGCGCGCACGCAGCGCTGCACCGAGGTAGCACGGGTGTACGGGCGGCTGTCGGTGCCGGTGAATACGTCCTTGAACTGCACCATGCCGCTGTTCGTCAGCAACAGGGTCGGATCATTGCCGGGTACCAGCGAGCTGGAACGGACAATCGAATGACCCTTGGATTCAAAAAACTTGAGGAATTTGTCGCGGATTTCAGATGATTTCATGTCGTATTGGCAGAAGTAGCTGGCAAGGGCAAAGGATTGATTATACGTGATTCGGGTGCATTAAATAGTGGCAGCGCTGGGCAGGCGCCTCTAGCTGAAGTTCGGGCCGATCAGATCGATGCGGTCGGTGCAAAAGCCGTCCACACCCCAGCCGAGGATTTCGCGGCCACGGGCACGCTCGTTGACGGTGTAGCAAAACAGGCCGAAACCGGCGTTTTTGATGGCCGCCGCCAGTTCCGGGGTCAGGTGTTTCTGATTGGTGTGGATGGCCACGGCGCCCAGTTCCAATGCTTGCGCCCGCCAGTCGGCCGGAATCCGGTCCAGCAGATAGCCGCGCGGCAGCTCCGGCGCCGCGTCGCGGGCCGCCGCCAGCGCGACCGGGCTGAAGGAGGACAGCAGTGGCATGGCGGCCGGGTCGCCGGCGGCGATCTCCTCGGCAAAATGGGCCCGCGTCACCTCGGCCACCCAGCGACCGGTGGCCGCCTCATGGCCGGGGGCCGGCTTGATTTCCACATTCATCCAGATGCGCTGGGACTGGCAGTAATCGATGAACTCGGTGTACAGGGGCACGCTTTCGCCGGCAAACTGGGGCCCGAACCAGGCCCCGACATCCATCCGCGTCAACGCTGCGGCATCGGTACTGGCGACGCTCCCCTGCCCGGACACGGTGCGCCCGAACTCCGGGTCATGCATGACGACGCCGACGCCATCGCGCGCCAGCATGACATCGAACTCCACTGCCCGGAAACCATAGGCCAGTCCGCAGCGCAGTCCGGCGATGGTATTTTCCGGCGCCAGCGTGCCGCCGCCGCGGTGTGCAACAATTTTAGGATAAGGCCACATGGAGAGCTCGCGCTAAAAGTTGGTCATTCCAACCTTATCACGACTGCGCGCCATTGTGACGGTGGCAGGAACAGGAACACAACAGTTGGTGACGGCGCTACGGACGGCGCGCACCGCCCGCGCCTGCTGTCCGCCGACCGGCACTCAATGCAACTCCAGCTTCAGCTCTGCCAGCTGGCTATGCATATGATGAACCGCACTCTTCATCTGGGGCGTCAACGGCAGGCCACTGCTACAGACGCGTCGAGCCCGCTCGCTGAGCAGCTCAAGGTCGCCCACCACCTTGCGCAGGCGCGGCTCATCGAGCGGCTGGAGCGCAGCTTTGGCCTGATCAGATTGTTTGTCGAGACGGCGGATACACTCCCTCAGTTCGCTGGGCAAGACTGGCTCAGCCGAACAGGCCTGCGCCGCCTCGCCGATGGCGCGCTCAACACAGACAAAGCGGCGCTGGATTTCATTTACTGGCAACATGATAGAGCCCTCCACGATCGATGGTCAGACTCGGTTCGACCGTCGCGGAGCGGCCCAAGTTTCGGCGGCCAGTGGGCTCTTACTGCAGGGCTTTGAGCCAGCGCAAAAAACTCGCCAATTCTCAGCCGTCGCAGCTGGCCAGTTCCAGGGCCTGCAACACCTCCCCTTTACTGGTTTGCACGAACGCTGCGATACCCAGCCGGGCTGGCAGCGCACCGGGCGGCACGGCCAGGGTGCGCGTCACGCTGGCCGCAAGGTGACCGGTGCTGCCCGCCGCCACCAGCGCCAGCGGTGACAGCCACTCGCGCACCACGAAATCGTGGCGCAGCAAGCGGCCCTTATTCTCCCCCGCCCGCACCTGACTGCTCACGCCCTGCTCGATCAGCGCCACGTACAAACGGGCATCCTGCCGCGCGTTCGCTTGCACCGTCACCCCGACACCATCCGCGTGCGCCCGCTCCAGCGTGATCCGGATATCGGCCTGGGCCGGCGTCGCATTCACGCGCTGCACCGCTGCCGGCACACCGCCGGCCCAGCCGCGCAGCTCCCGCCCCGAAACAAACAATTCCGGCGTATAGATGGTGCGCGAGCCAGCCAGATCACTGAGCCAGCGCTGCCGCTCGCTGAACAGGGCACGCGAATACGGATCCTTCCAGCCGATCGCATTCCAGTAATCGACATGCTCCGACAGAATCACCGCCTGCCCCGCCCCCACGCCAGCGGCGCGCAAGCCGCTGACAAACTGATCCGCCGGCGGACAGCTGCTACAGCCCTCCGACGTAAACAACTCCAGCAACGCGACCCGATGGGCCGGGCTCTGCAAAGTACACCCCTGCGCCGCCACGAGGGGCGCCCCAGCCAGCACAGCAAATATCCAGCGATACATAAATCCTCCTTGACCATCCCCATCAGTCGCCCCGGCGCGCCCAACCTTACAACGTAAATAAATGTGACAAAATAATCAATTATCAAAACCACCATGTACGATCACACCGGGGTCAGGTCTGCCAATCGCTCATAAAATGCCAAGCGGAAGTGTTCGTTGGAAATTTATGA
>JBGSBQ010000330.1:0-4871 GCA_041730475.1 Sphingomonadaceae bacterium | reverse complement strand
CACCCGTCGCTGGCGTGCCGTTCAGGCGCGCCAGCACATTGTAGTTTTCGCTGCCGAGCTCCATGCGTGCCACATCGCGCAGGTACACACTGGCGCCGCTGGCCGACGTTTTCAGCAGGATGGCGCCGAACTGCTCGGCGGTCTGCAAGCGGCTCTGGGCCGACACGGTAGCATTCAGCTGCTGGCCCGGCACGGCTGGCGCCCCGCCCAGTTCACCGGCCGACACTTCCGTGTTCTGCGCCGTGATGGCGGCCGTCACATCGGCCGGCGTCAGCTGGAAGCTGTGCAGCTTGGCCGGATCGAGCCAGATCCGCATCGCATACTGGGCCCCGAACGAGGTCACATCGCCCACCCCGTCAACCCGGCTGACCGGATCGATGACGTTGGCGGCCACGTAGTCGCCCAGATCGGCCTGCGTCATGCTGCCGTCTTCGGACACAAAACCCAGCACCATCAGGAAGTTCTTGGTGGCTTTCGACACCACCAGCCCTTGCTGGGTAACCACGGCCGGCAGCAGCGGCGTGGCCAGTTGCAGCTTGTTCTGCACCTGCACTTGCGCGATATCCGGATTGGTGCCGCTGTTGAAGGTCAGCGTAATGTTGATGCCGCCGCTGGCGTCGCTGGACGAGGCCATGTAACGCAAGCCATCAATGCCCTTCAGCTTCTGTTCGATGACCTGGGTGACGGCGTCTTCCACCGTTTTGGCGTTAGCGCCGGGATAGCTGCCGGTGATCGAAATCGACGGCGGGGCAATGCTGGGGTACTGGGCGATCGGCAGGCCGCGGATAGCCAGCACCCCGGCCAGCATGATCACAATGGCGACTACCCACGCGAAGATCGGGCGGTCGATAAAAAAACGGGACATGGAATTCTCCTGTAGCGGGATGGGGGCCTAGCTGGCGCTCGGCACAGCGGCAGCAGCAGGTTGCAGCGCCACCGGTGACGCCGCCTTGCGCGGCTGTGCCGCCACCGCAGGCGCACCCGGTTTGACCTTCTGCAGGCCTTCAATGATCACGCGGTCGCCCGCCGCCAGCCCGCGCGTCACCAGCCACTGGTCGCCCAGCGTACGGCTGGTGACGAGCATGCGTTGCTCGACCTTGCCCTGCTGGTTCAATACCAGCGCCGTCGCCTCGCCCTTGGCATTGCGGGTCACACCCTGCTGTGGCACCACGATCGCTTGTTCGGCAATGCCGCTTTCGACCACGGCCCGCACGAACATGCCCGGCAGCAGGTCGTGCTTGGGATTCGGGAACAGCGCGCGCAGCGTCACGTTGCCGGTGCCGGGATCGACGCTGACATCGGAAAACTGCAGCTTGCCCGCTTCCGCATAGGTGCTGCCGTCGGCCAGTCGCAGCGTTACCTTGGCCAGTCCGCCAGTCTTTTTCAGACTGCCGTTATCGAACTCGCGCTTCAGACGCAGCAAGTCCTCGCTGGACTGGGTGACGTCGACATAGATCGGATCGAGCTGCTGCACCGTGGTCAGCGCGCTGACCTGCCCTGCCGTGACCAGCGCCCCGGCCGTCACGCTGGAGCGGCTGATGCGGCCCGCGATGGGCGCCGTCACCTGCGTGTATTTCAGGTTGATGGCAGCCGAGTCCAGCGCCGCCGTCGCCGCCTCCACCTCGGCCTTGGCTTGTTCGTGGGCGGCCACTGCATCGTCCAAATCCTGACGGCTGACGCCTTCCATCGCCACCAGCTCCTTGTAGCGCGCCACTTTCGGGCCGCTGGTCAGCAAATTGGCACGCGCCTTGGCCAGTGCTGCCTTGGCCGAGTTGTAGGCAGCCTGATAGCTGGCCGCGTCGATCTGGTACAGCGCACTGCCGGCCTTGACATCGGCCCCTTCGACAAACAGGCGTTTCTGGATCAAGCCGCCGACCTGCGGGCGCACTTCGGCCACCTGAAAGGCGGCGGTGCGGCCGGGCAGTTCGCTCTCGAGGCGCAAGGCCTGCGGCGTGACCGTGTAGACGCCCACTTCCGCCACCTGCGTGTGAGGTGCTTCGGTCGTGGTTCGGGAGCATGCGGCCAGCATGGCGCTGGCGCACAACAGGACCGTGGTCCCAGCCATCCGTACGGACGGCGTGCTGAAAATCGTTCTCATTTGATGCCTTCAAAATAGTCAGTGAGTGTAGAATGAACGATCATTCTAATATTGTCAAGCAACTTTTTTGAGCAGCGGCAGCGTGTCCAGCATTCCAGCGTGGCAATAATCCGACTTTCAAGACGGAATTCGGCGCACAGTCCCAAGTCCGTGGCGGCCCGGTGCTACAATCAAGGGATATTTCCCAAAGACATCTTTTAGCGCGTATCCGCCACGCGCCCCCCTGACGTTTATGCCATCCACTTCGAGCAAGTCGCGGCCCCGGCTCACCAGCCTGGTGACCATCGGTGTCGGCGCTACCGTGCTAGTCACGGTACTGTCGTTGCTGGTGCTGGTCGATCACTTTGCCTTTAACTACGCCGGTCGCGAGGCCGAACAGCGGCTGCAGCAAATCGCCTGGCAGATGCGCGACGCGCTCAATGGCGTGGTGCTGAAAGCGGTCGGCGACGTCCAGTTGCTGAGCGAACTGCCGCAGATCCGCGATGCCAAGGACCCGGCCGAGGTGCGCCACGTGCTGGAAAGCCTGCAAAAAACCTTCCCCGACTATGCGTGGATCGGCCTCGCCAATCTGGACGGCAGCATCTTTGCCGCGACCCAGGGCTTGATGGAAGGCCAGGACCTGAGCCAGCGCCCCTGGTTCAAGGGCGGCCAGAAACAGCTGTACGCGGGCGACTTCCACCCAGCCACCTTGCTCGGCAAAAAACTGCCCTACAGCGCCGACCCCTGGCGCTTTGTCGATGCCGCCGCCCCGGTACAGCGTAGCGACGGCAGCAAACGCGGCGTACTGTGCGTGCACATGAGCTGGGGCTGGTCGCGGCGACTGGTGCAAACCCTGCTGGCGCCGGCCGACCAGCGCTATGCTGCCGAGATCCTGGTGGTACGCAGCGACGGCACCGTGATCCTCGGGCCCCAAGGCATGGAAGAACAAAAAATAGCGCCGCCTAGCCTGGCGCTGTCGCAGGCCGGCCCCAGTGGCGCACTGCAGGAAACCTGGGCCGATGGCCGTCACTACCGCACCGGCTACGCCCGTACCGGCAAGCCGGGCGACCCGAGTACACTGGGCTGGTCGGTGCTGGTGCGCCAGCCGGAAGAAGCGGCACTGGCCGGCGCCCGCGCGTTGCAGCGCCAGATTCTGCTGATGGGCGCCATCCTCGGCCTGGCGCTGGCAGTGGCGGCCGCCATCGTGGCGCGTCGCCTGGCCCGCCCCCTGAACGAGTTGAGCAAGGCAATCGAACAGCATGCAGCGGCATCGCAGCCGGGCATGGCACTCCCTCAAGTGAACGTGGTTGACAGCTTCCATGAAGCGCAGGTGCTGACGCGCGCGCTGGCCGACATGGTCGACGCCGAACAGCGCCATCTGGACCAGCTGCGCGCGGTCAATGAATCACTGGAATCGACGGTAGCCGAACGCACCCGCGAGATTGCGCGCAAGGCGCTGCAACTGGAGCAGGCGCTGGGCCAGGAGCAAAGCACCCAGATGCTGCTGCAGGAACGCGCCGCCGAACTGCGGGCGATTCTGGACAATGCCCACGATGCCTTTATCGCCCTCGATCCGGGCGGCGTAGTGCTGGACTGGAACCGTCAGGCCGAACGGCTATTGGGCTGGAGCCGCAAGGAAGTAATCGGCCAGAAGCTGGCCGCGATGATCCTGCCGCCGCTGCTGCGGCGCGCCTATGAACGCGACATGCGCCAGCTGGCCGAACATGCGGGCCCCTCGGCAGCGGTGCTGAATCGGCGGGTCGAAGTGTCGCTGACCACGCGCGAGGGCAAGGAATTCCCGGTGGAAGTGTCGATGGCCTATGTGCCGCGCTCCAGCGGCCATCTGTTCATCGCCTTCCTGCACGATATCAGCGAACGCAAACGCCTGTTCGCGTCGATGGAAGCGATGGCACTGCGCGATGCGCTAACCGGGCTGCCGAACCGGCGCGCCCTGATGCAGGCCCTGCCCGAAGCGATGCAGCGCGCGAAACGCCTGCGCCAGCCATGCGCCGTGCTATTCCTTGATCTGGACCGCTTCAAGCAAGTCAACGACCGCTATGGCCATGATGAGGGCGACGAGTTGCTGCGCCAGTTTGCCGCCCGCGTGCGCGATACGGTGCGCAAGACCGACACCGTGGGCCGCCTGGCCGGCGATGAATTCGTGGTGATCCTGGAGATGCTGGGCAGCGAAGCGAGCGCGCGTGACACCGCCGACAAGCTCGATCCGGTGCTGCGCCAGCCCTTCGTGCTGAAGACCGTCACCGTCTCGCTCAGCGCCAGCATCGGCCTCGCCATCCACCAGCCGGACGATCCGGACGATATCGAACTGCTGTTGGGCCGGGCCGACCGCGCCATGTACACCGACAAGCAGGACAAGCGCCAGCAGCGCGCCCAACGCTAAGGCGCGGGCACGCTGTCAAGGACGAACCGGTCAGATCGGTTTGGCGCTGATGGTGGCGCTTTGCAGATAGATTTCGCTGGCCGACTCAAAGGCCGAATCGATGCCCAGCACCAGCCAGATCTTGCCGGCGGCGTCGGCCTGCACCGTGATCGGCTGCGCCGTCTTGCGCACCGACGACGCATACACCGAGTTGTCGCACTTCAGGCCATCGCTACCGATCACGCCCAGTACCTGCCCTACCGTACCGGAAACCGCTTGGTCGCCGCGGTCGATATTCAGGCGATAGCGGCCGTCCGCGGCCTGCACCAGAATAGGTTCGGCGGCGCTGACAGCGGCCGTCACATACACGCTCTCGCCTTCCGAGCCGCCCACACCAAAGCAGCCGGTGGCGGC
>JBGSBQ010000329.1:0-4877 GCA_041730475.1 Sphingomonadaceae bacterium | reverse complement strand
CTTGGCCCCGCATCGATGGCAGCGGCAACGTCTACTACTCGAACCCCAACCAACGCATCTTCCCCACGACGCAGGAGTTCCGCGGCACGTGGGACGTGAGCCTGTCAAAACGCCTGGGAGACACTGGAAATCAGGCCGATCTCGCCGCGGTAGTTGGCGTCGTGCGGCTGCAGCGGCAGCTCGGCCGTGATGCGGCGCAGTACCTCGGCCGACGAAATCACTTCATCCATCTTCCAGCCATTCGAGGCGCCCACGTCCATGTATTCGATGAAGCGCAGGATGTAGGGCGTGTCCTTGAAGTAGCGCGCCATCGGCAGGATTTCCTGATCGTTCATGCCGCCCTTGACCACCATGTTGACCTTGATCGGGCCGAGGCCGACCTGATGCGCGACATCGATCCCGTGCAGCACATCCTCGACCGCAAAGTCGACATCGTTCATGCGCTGGAAGACGGTGTTGTCCAGTGCGTCCAGCGACACGGTCACGCGTTGCAGGCCGGCATCCTTGAGCGACTGGGCTTTCTTGGCCAGCAGCGAGCCGTTGGTGGTCAGCGTCAGGTCGAGCGGCTGGCCTCTGGCGGTTTTCAGTTCGGCCAGCATTCCGATCAGCCGTTCGATATTTTTACGCAGCAGCGGCTCGCCGCCCGTCAGCCGAATTTTCTCGACGCCATGGGCCACGAACAGCTGGGCGATGCGGGTGATTTCTTCAAACGTCAGCAGCGAGGCATGCGGCAGGTAAGGGTAGTCCTTGTCGAACACTTCCTTGGGCATGCAGTAGACGCAGCGGAAGTTGCAGCGGTCGGTGATCGAGATGCGCAGGTCGTGCAGGGCCCGGCCGCGCTGGTCGCGCACGCTGCCGGTGGGCGTTTCCAGCACTGAGGGGATGACTGGCGCCGGCTGGCGCTGGTCCGACATGATGATGAATTTTTCTGCCATGATGTTAACGTCTGATTGCTTTTTCTGCCGATGCCGGGCCACTACGATAGCACGAGCCCCGCAATCGCACAGGCCAGTATCAGTTTGATGGGACCGGTCTGGTAACGCAGCAGGGCAATGCTGGCGAGCACGCTGATGGCCAGCGCCGGCCAGTCCCAGTGCGGCACGCTGCCAGTGTAGAACACCTGACGGCCAAAAAATACGGCGAGACTGATGATGACGCCGGTAACCGCCGCCGAAATGGCTGTCAGCGGCGCCGTCAGGTGCAGCTTGCCGCGTGTCGATTCGACCAGCGGACCGCCGGCCAGGATGAAGACGAACGAGGGCAGGAAGGTGAACCAGGTGGCGACCAGTGCGCCGGCAATGGCACCGGCCAGCGGGGCCCCGGCGCCCAGCGCCTGCTGGGTCCAGCCGCCGACGAAACCGACGAAGGTGACGATCATGATCAGCGGGCCGGGCGTGGTTTCGCCCAGGGCCAGGCCATCCATCATCTGGGCCGGGTTCAGCCAGTGGAAGGCATCGACGCTGCCTTGATACACATACGGCAGCACCGCATAGGCACCGCCAAAAGTCAGCAGCGCGGCTTTGCTGAAGAACCAGCCCATCTGGGCCAGCACGCCCTGCGGGCCGCCGATGCCAGCCAATAGCAGCCAGCTGCCGACGGCAAGGCCGATGCCGCTCAGTGCCACCCGTGCCAGTTGCGGCCAGCGGAAGCGGGCATGGGCCGGCGTCGGGGTGTCATCGTCGATCAGGGCCGGGCCGTAGCTCGCGTGACGGGCGGCATGCCCTTGGCCGGGGCGGAAGTCCTGCGGACGATAGCGTCCGCCGAGCGCGCCGGCCAGTGCGGCGCCAGCGATGATGGCGGGGAAGGGCAGGTGCAGCAGGATCGCCGCGAAGGCCAGCACGGCAATCGCGATCAGCAGCGGGTTCTTCAGCGTGCGGCTGCCGATGCGCCAGGCGGCGGCCAGCACCAGCGCCACCACGGCCGGTTTGATGCCGTACAGGATGGCAGCGACCGTCGGCACGCTGCCATAGGCGAGATACAGCCACGACAGCAGGATCAGGATCAGCAGCGAGGGCAGCACGAACAGCAGGCCGGCCACGATGCCGCCGCGAGTCTTGTGCAGCAGCCAGCCGATGTAGATCGCCAGCTGGGTCGCCTCGGGGCCGGGCAGCAGCATGCAGTAGTTCAGTGCGTGCAGGAAGCGCTGCTCGGAAATCCAGCGGCGCCGTTCCACCAGTTCGGCATGCATCATGGCGATCTGGCCGGCCGGGCCGCCGAAGCTGATGCAGCCGAGTTTGAGCCAGTACCAGACGGCGGTGCGCAACGGCGGCGCTGGGGGCATGGTGCAATCCTTTGCAAAAGGGCGTAAAAAAGGGAAGCACGCGGCTTCCCTTGGGGTGTTCAGCGTGACGCCGGGTGTGCACCCGGCGTGGTGGGCTTACTGACGGGTGTTGACTTGCACCAACGGCTCATCCGCTTGCGCTGGCAGCGGCTTGCGCTCGCGTGGCACGCGCACTGGCGGCGCCGCTTTCGCTGCGGCCTCCTGTGCGGCGCGCAGCTTGGCCGGGTCGGTGGCGGCCAGCGTCAGGCCGGCCGAGCCGAGTACGGCTTGCAGGTCGATCGGGGCCGAAGCTGCTGGCGCTGGGGCTGCGGCGGCCGGGGTGGCCACTGCTGCTTCCACTGCCGGTGCGGCTTCCACCACTGGCGTGGTGACTACCGCCGCTTCGACTACCGGAGCAGCCACGGCTTCAACGACCGGGGCGGCGACCGCTACAGCTTCCACTACCGGGGCGGTAACTGGTGCGGCTTCTGCCACGTCGGCCGGGGCCACGTCGGCTACGACTGCTGCAGCAGCTTCAACGACTGCGGCGGCGATTGCTGGAGCAGGGGCGGCTTCAGCAACCACTGGGGCAGCTTCGACCACGGCTGGAGCAGGGGCGGCTTCAGCAACCACCGGGGCAGCTTCGACCACTGCTGCCGGGGCGACTGGCTCGGTTACGACCGCTGCGGCAGCGACCGGCTCGGCAGCGGCGGGTGCCACGGCGACTGGCTCGGCAGCGACGGCCGCTTCCGGCACCACGGCTGGTGCAGCTTGCGGCGCTGCGGCCTCGGCGACGGCCGATGCTTCGGCGACCACGGCGACTGGCTGGGCGACGTCAGCCACGATGGCTGGCGCAGCGGCTGGGGCTACGTCGGCTGCCACGGCGACTGCTGGGGCAACGTCGGCTGCGGCCACCGTGAAGCTCACGGCTGGCTGCTCAGCGGCGTCGGCGCCGTCATTGCCGGTACCTTCTACGCCGTCCACGCCTTCGCCACCTTCGCGGTCACGGCGGTTACGGTTGCGACCACCGCGACGACGACGACGACGTGGCTCTTCGCCATCCGCGCCTTCGGTTTCTTCGCCTTCCGGACCGGTGTTCGGTACCGTCTTCAGGATGCTGGTTGCTGCGTCAGCGACCGGACCGGTGCTGGCGACCACGGCGGCGCCGGTGGCGGCCAGTGCCAGTTCTTCAACCTTGGCATCGACCGGGGCTTTGTCGGCACGCGGTTCACGTGGCGGACGTGGGGTGCGCTCGGCACGTTCCGGACGCTCGCCGCGCTCTGGACGCTCGCCACGTTCGGCGCGTGGGCTCTGGCCTTCGACCTGGCCTTCACGCGGTTCGCGCGGTGGGCGTGGGGTACGGGCTGGACGGCCTTCGGCCGCTTTCGCGCCTTCTTCCGCGGCTGGACGGCTGCCCGGTTCGCGTTCTTCACGCTCCGGACGGCCGGGTTTGCCATTGCGGCTGCGGCCACGTGGACCACGGGCATTGCGGTCACCACGGTCCGGCGCCGGCGCCTTGACGACGATGGTCGGCGTGACCGGTACTGGTGCCGTTTCCGGCTTGGCGCGGAAGAAGCTGAACAGCTTGTCGAGGAAGCCTTGTGGCGCTGGCGTCGGGGCCGGGGCCGGCACCGCCTGAATCACGGTCTCGGTCGGCTTGCGCTCGACCAGTGGGGCTGGCTGGTCCGGGGTGATGGTCTTGACCATCGCTTCCTGACGCGGCTTGGCTTCTTCCTTCTGGCGCTTGCTGTAGGCCATGTCGGTTTCGGCTTGCTCGGCCAGTGTGTAGCTGGCCTGGCTGTCTTCCAGACGCGGATCGTCGTGCTTGATGCGTTCCAGCTTGTAATGCGGCGTGTCCAGATGCTTGTTCGGAATCAGGATCACGGCGATACGGTGGCGGTTTTCGATCTTCAGCACTTCGCCGCGTTTTTCGTTCAGCAGGAAGGCGGCCACGTCGACCGGAACCTGGACGTGGATGGTGGCCGAGTTTTCCTTCATCGCCTCTTCCTGGATGATGCGCAGGACTTGCAGAGCCGACGATTCGGTATCACGGATGTGGCCGGTACCCGAGCAGCGCGGGCAGGTCACATGCGAGCCTTCGGACAGCGACGGACGCAGGCGCTGACGCGACAGTTCCATCAGGCCGAAGCGCGAAATTTTACCCATCTGAACGCGGGCGCGGTCGTGGTGCAGCGCGTCTTTCAGGCGCTGTTCGACTTCGCGCTGGTTCTTCGCCACTTCCATGTCGATGAAGTCGATCACGATCAGGCCGCCCAAGTCGCGCAGGCGCAGCTGGCGGGCCACTTCTTCGGCCGCTTCGCAGTTGGTGTTGAAGGCGGTGGTTTCGATGTCGGAACCGCGGGTGGCGCGGGCCGAGTTGACGTCGACCGACACCAGTGCTTCGGTGTGGTCGATGACGATGGCGCCGCCCGATGGCAGCGGTACCGTACGCGAATACGCGGTTTCGATCTGGTGTTCAATCTGGAAGCGCGAGAACAGTGGCACGTCGTCGCTGTAACGTTTCACACGGTGCACCATGTCGGGCATCACGTGGCTCATGAACTGATGCGCTTGTTCGTAGATATCGTCGGTATCGATCAGGATCTCGCCGATGTCA
>JBGSBQ010000328.1:0-4891 GCA_041730475.1 Sphingomonadaceae bacterium | reverse complement strand
CGTTGCATCACCGGGAGCCAGCGTAGTTCGTGGTACAGGCGGGCCTGCTCGACATCGAGGAAGGATAGTGGCCCGAAGGCGATGATTTGCTGCGCGTCGAGCAGTAGTCCGTACATGATCGCCGCATATGCGCCCATCGACTGACCTATCGTGATGACTTTGCTGGGCGCGATCGCGCGCACCATGGCGCCCAGCGCGGCGGCGGTTTCATCCGGGTGCTGGCCCAGACCCGCTATCTGTCGCTGATACCAGTCGTTGCCGGAGTCGCGCACCAGAATTTTGTTGATGTGACGACCGCTGATCTGCTCCAACCTTTTCAGGCGCCCCCAAAAATCGAACGCCGGCCGCGACGTCCATGAGACAAAGCCAAAGGCAATCACCAGGATTTCGCCAGGAACGACACGGTCGATCAGCACATCGTCGCTGCTGTTGTCGATCTGCTGCTGATCGAGTTCTGTGTTGGGCATGGCGTGCATGGTCAGTTCATGAGCGCGTGGTTGACGTGCGACGATACGAAGTCGATATGGGCTTGCATCGCCTCGCGTGCCTGCTCAGGCTGGTGCGCGCAAATGGCGTGGCTGATGGCGCGGTGCTGTTGCAGCAGTTGATCGGCGATCGTGGTCTCCAAGGCGCGCAGACTGTTGCCACTGAGTGTGATGTGCTCACGCAGCATGCAGATAACACTGGTGTGCTGGTGCAGGAACATGCTGTTGTGCGATGCCAGTGCGATCGCTTCGTGCAGCTTGGTGTCGGCCGCCGCTTCTCGCGGTTGGTCGTTGGCCAGCCGCGCCGCCTCCAGAGCAGCCAGCTGCGCGCGGATGCGCTCACAGTCTTCTTCCGTGGCGCGCAGTGCGGCGAAGTAGGCCATCGCGCCTTCCAGCACGTGGCGAAACTCCAGCAAGTCCTGACGTACGGCCGGATGGTCGGCCACCAGCTGGCCCCACGGTGAGGCCAGTCCGGTGCGCAGTTGATCGGTGACGAAGACTCCCGCACCTTGGCGGCTGCGCAGCAGGCCACGCGCAGCCAGGCGCTGGATCGCTTCGCGCACGGTGTTGCGCGAGACTTGATAGCGCTCGGCCAGTACGCGTTCGGCAGGCAGGCGCGCGTTGGCGGGCAGGCTGCCATCCAGCAGCGCGGTTTCCAGCTGACGCAGCACGATCTCGACGCGTCCGCTGCCTGCCACTTTCGTCATGCTGCAACCTTTCTCGCGGGTTTAAATTGGCCCAACCAATTTGCTGCGCTGGCCGGTACCGGGAATTATGGTGCCTGTCGCATAAATAAGCAAAATGGAGCGAGACATGACACCCAGAGACTATCCAGCACCACCGCAGCAGGTTTATTTGTTTGGTACCTGCGTCATCGATTTATTTATGCCGGAGGCGGGGCTGGACGCGGTGCGCCTGCTCGAACGGGAAGGCCTGACGGTGCACTTCCCCCGTGGCCAAAGCTGCTGCGGCCAGCCGGCCTACAGCGGTGGCAATCCAGAACAGGCGCGCGCCGTGGCGCTGGCGCAGCTGGATCTGTTCTCGCAGCCTTGGCCAGTGATTGTTCCTTCCGGTTCCTGTGCCGGCATGATGCGCCATCATTGGCCCGTGCTGTTCGAGCAAGACCCGGTGGCCGGTCCCAAGGCGCGCGAACTGGCTGGCCGTATTTTTGAGCTGAGTGAGTTCCTGCTGCGGGTGCTGAACGTCCGGTATGACACGCCGGCCGTGCCGGAGCAGGTGGTGCTGCATACCTCCTGTGGCGCACGACGCGAAATGGGCACGCGCGTGCATGGCGTCGAGCTGCTGGATCGCTTGCCCGGTGTACAGCGTATCGAACATGTACACGAATCGGAATGCTGCGGCTTTGGCGGCACCTTCTGTCTCAAGCATCCGGACATCAGTGGTGCCATGGTCAGCGACAAAGTCGCCGCCGCCGTCGCAACCGGCGCCGGACGTCTGGTGTCGGCCGATTGCGGCTGCCTGCTGAATATTGGCCACGCGGCCCGTCATCAGGGCGCGCCGTTACAGGTCGAGCACATGGCCAGTTTCCTGTGGCGCCGTGCCAATGGCGACGCGCCCAAGAACGGGGAGGCAGCATGACGACGATGAGTGCGCGCGAGCGCATGCTGGGGCGCTTGCGCGCGGCCGTTCCCGCCAATGGCGCGGCGCTGGCCAGTACCGGCGCCGAACTGGATCAGCAGATCCGCAACCATTATCAGCCAGTACCGGCTAACACGTCCGAGCTGGTCGCGCAGATGGAGGCCGCGCTGCGCAGCTCACGCGCCGAGGTGCTGTGCGCCAGTGCGCAGGATTGGCCGCAACTGCTGGCCGGGAAAATCGCGGCCTTTGGCGCGCGCCGCCTGCTGCTGTACGTGATTCGCAGCGTGGGTGCAGCGCTGGCTGCTGCGCTGCCGGATGAAGTGCGTGGCGTGCCGTATATGATGCCGATTGAGCATTGGAAGTCGGAGCTGTTCACGACCATCGATGCTGGCTTCACCGTCGCACAAGCAGGCATCGCCGCGACCGGGACGCTGGTACTGGTACCCGATGCGGGAACACCGCGCACTGTATCACTGGTGCCGCCGCTGCATATCGCTCTGGTCTACGCCAGCACGCTGTATGCCGACATGCACGCGGCCATGCGCGGCGAGGACTGGAGCGCTGGCATGCCCTCGAATCTGGTGCTGGCGTCGGGGCCGTCGAAGACCTCGGATATTCAACAGACCCTGGCCTACGGCGCCCATGGTCCGCGCTGGATGTGGGTCGTCATCGTGCTGGATGGTGCGGCGCAAGGAGAACAGCATGTCTAGCGCGCCCTTGAGTTTTGTTCCCCCGGCCGATTTTCACGCCCGCAGCCGTGCCGCGCTGGATGACCCGAAACTGCGCCGCAGTTTCCGTGGCGCGATGGACTTCTTGCAGGCCAAGCGCAGCGTGCAGTTCCCCGACGGCGACGAGCTGGAACGCCTGCGCGATCTGGGGCAGGCGGTGCGCCAGCACGCGCTGGCCCATTTACCGCAATTGCTGGTTCAACTCGAAGACAAGCTGACTGCCGCTGGTGTGCAGGTGCACTGGGCCGAAGACGCCGAGCAGGCCAACCAGATCATTCTCGCGATTGCCCGGCGCCGCGATGCGCACAGCATCATCAAGGGCAAGTCGATGGCCAGCGAAGAGATCGAGCTGAATCACTTCATGGAGCAGCACGGCGTGCGGTGCGTGGAATCGGACATGGGTGAATACATCGTGCAGATGGCAGGTGAAAAGCCATCGCACATCGTTATGCCGGCGATCCACAAGACCAAGCAGGATATCGGCGCGTTGTTCGAGCAGCACATTCCCGGCACGCCCTATAGTGAAGATGTCGACACACTGATCCAGACTGGCCGCGGCGCACTGCGGCAAGCCTTTGTCGATGCCGAGATCGGCCTGTCGGGCGTGAATTTCGCCGCCGCCGATACCGGCACCCTGTGGCTGGTGGAGAACGAGGGTAATGGCCGTTTATCGACCACGGTGCCTGATGTCCACATCGCCATCATGGGCATGGAGAAGGTGGTGGAAAAGCTGGAGCACATCGTGCCGCTGGCCAGCCTGCTAACCCGTTCTGCCACCGGCCAGCCGATCACCACCTACTTCAACCTGATCTCCGGCCCGCGTCGCAATGGCGAACTGGATGGCCCGCGTGAATTGCATCTGGTCCTGCTGGACAACGGCCGCAGCCAGGCTTACGCCGACCAGCAACTGCGCGCCACGCTGCAATGTATCCGCTGCGGCGCCTGCATGAACCACTGTCCCGTGTATGCGCGCATCGGTGGTCATGCGTATGGCACCACCTATCCGGGGCCAATCGGCAAGATCATCTCGCCCCATCTACTGGGACTGGAGGCGACCGCCGATCTGGCCACGGCGTCCAGCCTATGCGGCGCCTGCGGTGAAGTGTGCCCGGTGCGAATTCCGATCCCGGAATTGCTGGTGCGCTTGCGCACGGAGGCCAACCGCCATCCCGGCGAGCAAGTCGAGCATCCGCTGCGCGGGCAGGGCGCGAAGTTCAAGCGTGGTGAGAAGCTGGTGTGGCAGTTCTGGAGCGGTGCCTATGCACGGCCGCTGGCCTATCGTCTGTTCCGCTGGGCGGCCACGCGCTTGCGGGTGCTGACGCCGGGCCGTCAACTGGGTTGGACCCAGCATCGTGCGCCGCTGGTGCCGGCGCGCCGCAGCCTGGCCGACCTGCTCGATGAACGTCATCAGCCGGAATAGAACAGGCAAGTGTGAACGGCGCGGTGTAACACCTGTGCCGTTTTGGGACAGCTGGCAGCCCAGCAGTAGGGGGGAATACCGCAGGATGACGTGGCATGGCAATTGCTCACTACTGTGATATCGATTCACTATAACAGTAGGAGACACCATGAAACGCACTTTACAAACCATCGCTTTTGCTACCACCTTTGCGGCTGCCGCCCTGACTTCAGTACTGGCTCACGCGCACGGCGCCGTGACGCCACAGGGCGTCGATACAACCGGCCTGCCATCGGTGGGCGACAAATGGCTGGAACAGAATCCCTTCCGCAATAACAAACTGGCGCTGAAGATCGGCAGCTCGGCCTACAACCAGAACTGCGCCCGCTGCCACGGGCTGGAAGCGCAATCGGGCGGCATCGCACCGGACCTGCGCCAGCTGGACCGCGACTGCTTCGCCATCAAGAACGACACCAAGAAGCAGGCTTGCTACAAAGAGACCGATAACTATTTCCTGACCTCGATCCGGCATGGCAAGGTGCGCAATGGCGCCGTCTACATGCCGCCGTTTGAAGGGATCTTCAATCAGGAAGCCATGTGGGCCATCAAGACCTACCTGGAAACCCGCCGCGAGTCTAATTAGGTCGAATTGATAACGAAGGAGTCCCATGCGTTCATTT
>JBGSBQ010000327.1:0-4896 GCA_041730475.1 Sphingomonadaceae bacterium | reverse complement strand
TGCGCGCTGCGGCCGGGCTGTCAGCGTTTCGGCAGCTGCCAGTCGGGCCGCACCCAGTGGCAGGTGTAGCCGTGCGGGAGGCGTTGCAGGTAGTCCTGATGTTCCGGCTCCGCTTCCCAGAATGGCCCGGCCGCAGCGACTTCGGTGACGACCTTGCCCGGCCACAGCCCGGACGCATCGACATCGGCGATGGTGTTCAGCGCTTCTTGTCGCTGGGCTTCGCTGGTGTAGAAAATCGCCGAGCGGTAGCTCTCGCCGCGGTCATTGCCTTGCCGGTTGGGCGTGCTCGGATCGTGGATCTGGAAGAAGAATTCGAGGATCTTGCGGTAGCTGATGACGGCCGGGTCGAACACGATCTCCACTGCCTCGGCGTGGCTGCCGTGATTGCGGTAGGTGGCGTGCGCAACGTCGCCGCCGCTGTAGCCGACGCGGGTCTTCAGTACGCCCGGATAGCTGCGCAGCAGCTCCTGCACGCCCCAGAAGCAGCCGCCGGCCAGCAATGCGGTATCGGTGGTAGTGGTGGTGGTCATGGTGATTCCTCCTGCGATAGATGAGCGTTGCAGTATATCGCCTGCCCGCATTTGCTGCAGGACGCCACTGCTGTATCATCGCCGGGCTGCCCAACACTAAGGAAACCGTCTTGAAGACTACTGCAATTGCTATGCGCCGGCTGGCTGCCGGTCTTGCCATGCTGGGCCTGAGCGCGAGCTGCGCCACGGCTTGGGCCGACCAGATTCTGGGCAGCGTCAGCTCGCCCGGCAAGGTGCTGAATGTGACGCTGGACCTGGCCGCCGATGGCCGCCTGTCTTACCACATCGAGCGCCGCGGCAAGCTGCTGATCGCCCCGTCGCGGCTCGGCTTCGTGTTGGCCAATGGTCCGCAACTGGATGCCGGCTTCAGTCTGCTGCGGCAGGCGGTCAGCGCGCATGACGACACCTGGGAGCAGCCATGGGGCGAACGCCGTTTCGTGCGCAACCATTATCAGGAACTGCGGGTCGAGCTGGAACAGAAGGAGCAGGCCGGCCGTCGGCTGGCTGTCGTGTTCCGCGTGTTCGATGATGGCGTCGGCTTCCGTTATGAATTCCCGGATCAGCCGCAACTCAAGGAAACGCACATCAGCGACGAACTGACCGAGTTCGTGGTGTCGCCGGCGGCGACCGCATGGTGGCAGCAGGCCGGCGAAGTCGCTGCGCTGGAATACCCTATCGTCAAGAGTCCGCTGGCCGAGGTGGGCATGGCGAACACGCCGATGACGATCCGCACCGCCGATGGCACCCACATCGCCTTCCACGAGGCGGCGCTGGTCGATTACGCGTCGATGTGGCTGCGCAAGGTGGAAGGGCAGAAGCTGCGCGCCCATCTGGCGCCGTCGGCGAGCGGGCCGGCCGTCGAGCGCAAAGGCGCGTTCACCACGCCGTGGCGCACCATGCAGATCGCCGACAGCGCGCCGGGCCTGTATATGTCAGACCTGATCCTGAACCTGAATGAGCCGAACCGGCTGGGTGATGTGTCATGGGTCAAGCCGTCGAAGTTTGTCGGTGTGTGGTGGGAGATGCACCTGGAGCAGAGTAGCTGGGGGTCCGGCGCGAAACACGGCGCGACCACGCAGAATACCAAGCGCTATATCGATTTCGCCGCCCGCCATGGCTTCCGCGGGGTGCTGGTGGAGGGGTGGAACGTGGGCTGGGATAGCAACTGGGTCGGCCCCGGTTCGGCCTTCAGCTACACGCAGGCGTATCCGGATTTCGACCTGAAGGCAGTCACTGATTATGCCGCCGCCAAGGGTGTGCGCCTGATCGGTCACCATGAAACGGGCGGCAATATCGCCCGCTACGAGGCGCAGATGGACGCTGGCTACCAGCTGTATGCGGCGCACGGCGTGGACTCGATCAAGTCCGGTTATGTGACCGATGCCGGCACCGCGACCTTTGCTTCGGCCGGCGGCGGCACACATCTGGGGTATACCGATTCGCAGGAGGGCACGCGCCATTTCCTGAAAGCGGTACAAGAGGCGGCACGCTACAAGATTGCGATTGATACGCATGAACCGGTGAAGGACACCGGCTTGCGCCGCACCTATCCGAACTGGATTTCGCGCGAAGGCGCGCGTGGTATGGAGTACAACGCCTGGGGCAATCCTATCAACACGGTCGACCATGAGGTGAATCTGGTGTTCACCCGCATGCTCAGCGGGCCGATGGATTACACGCCCGGCATCCTGAGTCTGGAAGGCGTCAAGGGGCGGCCAATCAATTCGACCATGGCCAAGCAGCTGGCCAGCTTCGTGGTGATCTATTCGCCGGTGGTGATGGCGGCGGACCTGATCGAGAACTATGAAAAGCATCCGGTGCCGTTCAAGTTCATCAAGGATGTGCCGACCGACTGGAGCGACACCCGCGTCATCAACGGCGCCATGGGCGAATTTGCGACCATCGCCCGCAAGGACCGCAAGTCGGAGGACTGGTATGTGGGGGCCATAACGGATGGCGCGGCGCGCACGCTGGCGCTGCCGCTGGCCTTCCTCGACCGGAATCGAACCTATGTGGCTGAGATTTACCGTGACGGCGAGCAGGCCGATTACCGCAACGCGCACCGCGCCGATCTGGTGACGGAGCGGCGCACCGTCAGTTCAGGCGATACCTTGCAACTGAAGCTGGCGCCCGGCGGCGGGCAGGCGATCCGGTTTTACCCGCGCGCTCACTGAGGCGCGCTGGCGGCTGCCGGCAGGGCTGCATGATCGAGGTCCGGCCGGTGCCAAGGGTCGAGGTGGGTCATCAGGTTGAGTACCTGATGATGCTGCAGCACGCGCTGGCGTGCTTCGACCGAGATGTCATGGCCCTGTTCTACGGTCAGCGTGCCATCGACTTCCAGATGCACGTCGACCATGATCATGTCCCCCATCTTGCGGGTACGCAGGTCGTGCACACCGCTGACGCCAGGAGTGGCCAGTAAGGTGGCGCGGATTGCTTCCACTTCCTCGTCATCGACGGCGCGGTCGACCAGATCATGCAGCGCGTTCCAGCCGAATTCCCAGCCCATGCGGGCAATCATGAAGCCGACGATCAGCGCGGCGATCGGGTCGAGGATAGGGTAGCCGGCCAGATTGCCGGCGATGCCGATGCCGACAACTAGTGAGGAGGCCGCGTCGGAGCGGGCATGCCAGGCGTTCGCCACCAGCATGCTCGATTTGACGCGCTTGGCCACTGCCAGCATATAGCGGAACAGGGTTTCCTTGGCCACCAGCGCGGCGCCGGCGATCCACAGCGCGGACGCATGTACCGGCGGCAGCAGGTCAGGTGATTCCAGTTTGACCACGGCCGACCATAGCATGCCGATGCCGACACCCAGCAGCAGCAGGCCCAGCACCAGCGAGGCCGCCGTTTCAATGCGCTGATGGCCATACGGGTGGTCGGCGTCGGCGTCTTTTTTGCTGTGATGGCTGGCCAGCAGCACGACAAAGTCGGCCACCAGATCGGACAATGAGTGGATACCGTCGGCGATCAGGCCCTGTGAGCGGGAAAAGATGCCGACGATGATTTGGGCGCTGCCCAACACGACGTTGACGCCGACACTGACCCAGGTGCTGCGGGTGGCGGCCGCCGCTTTCTGGGCGGCGCTATGTTCGGTGTCTTCGTGGTCGTCGTCGAGTTGGGTAAATTGCATAGTGATCCGGGTGGGTTGAACGGTGTGACAGGCCGTAGTTTACACTGCCGGACACCGTTCTGCGCAAGCGCGGCCCGTTCAGCGCAGCGTTTCGGTCAGCACCCGGCCTTCGGCGCCCGCCGGTGGCCGCACCTGCAGCAGCTTGGACAAGGTCGGCGCGATGTCGACCACTTCCGCATACTGGCCGTACTGGCCGGGCTGAATCCAGCGTTTGCCCATCAGGATCAGCGGCACATTGGTGTCATACGTATACGGCGAGCCGTGCGAGGTGCCGCTGCTGCCGCTCCCGAAGTACCAGTACGGCTTGGTGATCACCAGCAGGTCGCCCGAGGCTTCGCGGTTCCAGGCGCGGCGCATCAGCGTGGCGATGCGGGTGCCGCTGACGGCGCCGCTTTCGAACTGGCTGCGGGTGAACACGTCGGCCACGCCGTTTTGCAGCAGCAGGAAGCGCGCTGCCGTGTTTTCGACCTCGGCCCGTTGCAGGCCGCGTTGCTCGATCAGCGCGTAGTCGAGGTGGATGTTCGGCAGCAGGCTGGCGTTAATCAGCTTGGCAACGCCATAGCGTGCCGTCAGGTGCTGTTCCAGCGACTGCACCAGTTTGCTGCCATCGAGACGTTTGGCGTCGATATGCTGGCCCTGCGAGAATTCCGGGGTGTTGGGGAAGCCGTGATCGGCGGTCAGCACCACCAGCACATTGTCCATGCCGACTTTCTGGTCCAGATAGCCGAAGAAGTTGGCCAGCATGCGGTCCAGCCGTTGCAGGTGGTCGTGCGACATGCGGCTTTCCGGGCCATAGGCATGGTTGACGTAGTCGTGCGCCGACAGGCTGACGCCCAGGATATCGGGAACCCCGGCCGGATTGCGGCCCAGCTGCTCACCGTCGACGGCAGCGCGGGCAAAGTCCAGCGTCAGCTCGTCGAGGAAGGGGCCACTTTTCAGGCGGCTGTAGTAGCTGGCGTCGACCTCGCCGCTTTCGCTGTAGTAGGTGAACGGGAAGGTGTTGCGCTGGCCCGGTTTGGACGGGGTCAGGTCATCACTGGCATCGGCCGCATAGGCGTCGGCCGCCAGCAGCGGGTTCCACGACTTGCCGTAGTAGCGGTCCTGCGGCTTGCTGGCCTGATAGCGCTGCACCCAGGCCGGATGGGATTTCATGTAATAAGTGCTGCTGGCGAAGTTGCCGCTCTTGTCCATGTACATATAGGCGGTGCCGGTCTTGCCGGCCAGCAGGATAGC
>JBGSBQ010000326.1:0-4902 GCA_041730475.1 Sphingomonadaceae bacterium | reverse complement strand
AACCCCCCCCGCCGCAACGCGGGGTACTTACCCTGGGGGTCTCACCCCAGGTCTCGTCCTTGGGTGAAAGCAAGCTTCGGCACGTCAACTGAACGGCATTTGCTACCGGGCTGTTTTTTGCTCCGGTGCCCACAGCCGCGTCGTTCCCGCGCAGGCGGGAACCCATAGACCCTCAACTCTGAGACCTCGCATGGAATCCTGCCTACGCCGTCAGTGCGGTGATGCTTGGACTGGACTGAATTACGGCGCAGCGAACCCGCCCAGATCGACCACTGCCTGATACAAACGCACCGGTTCTTCGGCTATCCGGTTCAGTACATACAGGAAGTGCTCCTCGCCAAACACCGCATATTCTCGGGTCGGGAAGCCGCGCTGCTGCAGCGCGGCGAGTTGCTCAGTGCCGAGGCCGATCAGCGCTTCAAATTCATGCCAGCGCGGATCGATGCGCTCGGCCAGTATCAGCCCACAGAGGTCGTGCTGGATGCTGCGGTCGTGGGTCGCAATGGAGCATTTGTGACCGCTCAATAGCAGCTCTTGTGCATAACGCCGGTAGGCGGCCGCCAGCTCCGCACTGTTGCGCGGCCACGCACTCGCTTCCGGTTCCAGATACGCGCCCTTGACCAGCCGGATACGTCCCGGCAGCCGCATCAGTTGTGGCAAGTCGTGCGCCGTGCGGTGGCGCCGCGCCGGCACCGTGATGCCGACATTGCGCAGATCAGCTTCCCGGTGCAAGCGCGTGTAAATGGCGTAGATGTCATCGGCACGATCAGCACCTTCCATCGAAATCATCACCTCGCGATTAATCTCGGCTGCCGCCAGTGCAATGCGGCTGGCATTGCGGTAGCCCAGCTCCGGATCGACCAGCGAGCCGAGGTGCGACAGATCGAACGAGATCGAGCAATTCAGGTTGCGGGAGCCGATGCCCTGTACCAGTTGCAGGAACACCTCGGTGGCCGCCATCGCCTGCGCCTCGTCGCGCACGCTCTCACCCATATATTCGGCCGATGCCGCATGGCCAGCGGTAATGCTGGCCTGCACCCGCTGTAAAGCCTGCTCGACGGTGTAGCCAGCGACATAGCGCTGCGACACGCGCTGCATCAGCGGCCGCAGCATGGGGTCGGTGAGAAAGCGCTGCTTGGCCTGTTCATCGAGCGCAAACGCGCGCAGCGTGCTGGCGGCCTGATCGACCAGAGTTTGCCATTCAGGCGGGAAGGTGGGGGCGGTCGGTAGGGACACGGGGACGACTCCAGAAGAGGCTGGCCAGACCGGGGCGCGCTGGCAAAAACCGATGCCGACGATAGCTGATCAGCTGGGAATGTGCAAGCCGTCCGCCGGCCGCGCGCGCAGCGAGGCCGACGGGCGCTGGCCGAACAGCTTGCGGTAATCGCTGGAGAACTGACTGAAGTTGCTCAGGCCCCAGGCGCCTGCCACGTCGCCGATGGCGCCGCCGTCCTGCAACTGGCGGCGCACGCCGTTCAGGCGCACCATGCGCAGATACAGCATCGGGCTCATGCCCAGCACATCGTCAAAACAGTATTGCAGCGTGCGTCGGCTGACGTGCACGCGCTCGCACAATTCCGGCACCGTGATCGCTTCACTGCGATGCGCCATGATGTAGTCACGCGCCAGTGCCACCACGCGGCGGCGGCGCGGCAGGCTGGCGGCCAGCGCCGGTTCGACGCAGCTGTGGTCCAGCATGTCGAGCAGAACGCCCAGTACCAGTTCCTGCCACTGCTCGACGGCAGTTACGGCATCTGCGGCGGCGCTGCCGTCGGCGGGCAGCAACTGCGTCAGCACCTGCAGGCAGCGCATCAGCGCCTTGCTGTCGACTTGCAGCAACTCGGCCGCCTGCACCCGCTGCCAGTCGATCTGGCAGCCATAGCGCTGCGCCATCTCGCTCAGCAGCGCGCGGCTGGCGACGATGCCGAAGATGCTGTAGGCGCTGGGCGTGACCAGTTCAAATTCCACATTCCCCGGTTGCACCATGATCCAGTCCGGCGCCGTCTGGCGGCCGTTGATGCGGGTGCTGGCGCCCTGATCAGGCAGGCCGAACCAGATCGCGTCCGGCCACACGCGGCATGACTGGCGCACCGACTGGCTCAGGCTTTCGCGGAACACCTGCAACTGCGGCAGCTGCAATTCGGTCAGCGTGCCGTGGAACAGGCCGGCGCTGATCTGGTCGTAGCTCTGCTGCCAGTTGGTCAGTTTGCTGGCCAGTTCGTCGGCGTCCTGCGCCATCACTGTGCGTAAATCCGGTACATGGTGCAAGCGCGTTGTTACAGTCTGGTGCATCGTGATGGTCTTCCGCTGTGGTGAATTCGCTGCGCCTGCAAGTTTGCCGATTTTCGATAACGCTGGCCGTTCGGGCGCTCCTATACTCGTTTCAGCAGCAACTTCCATACCAGACAGGCTTTACCTTAGGGAGAAACACATGAGTGCAAAACAGGCGAGCGGGCAAGCAGCGCTGCAGCAAACATTGAGTACCTTTCAGTTGTGGGGTATCGCCGTCGGCCTGGTGATTTCGGGCGAATACTTTGGCTGGAGCTACGGCTGGGCCTCGGCGGGGACGCTGGGCTTTACCATTACCGCGCTGTTTGTCGCGGCCATGTATGCCACCTTTATTTTCAGCTTCACCGAGCTGACCACGTCGATTCCGCATGCGGGCGGTCCGTTCGCCTACAGCAAGCGCGCCTTCGGTCCAACCGGTGGCTACCTGGCTGGCGCGGCAACGCTGATCGAGTTTGTGTTCGCGCCACCGGCGATTGCGCTGGCCATTGGTGCCTACCTGAATGTGCAGTTCCCCAGCATCGATCCGAAGACGGCGGCCGTCGGCGCCTATCTGGTGTTCATGACGTTGAACATCGTCGGCGTGCAAGTAGCAGCGACCTTCGAGTTGTTGATGGCCTTGCTGGCGATCTTTGAATTGCTGGTGTTTATGGGCGTGGTCTCGCCCGGCTTCTCGATGGCCAACTTCACCAAGGGCGGTTGGTCCGGGCAGGACAGCTTCAGTCTGGCCGCGATACCCGGCATGTTCGCGGCGATCCCGTTTGCGATCTGGTTCTTCCTCGCGATTGAAGGCGTGGCGATGGCGGCCGAGGAGGCCAAAGATCCCCAGCGCTCGATCCCGATTGCCTACATCACCGGCATCATTACGCTGGTCTTGCTGGCGATAGGCGTGATGGTATTCGCCGGCGGCGCAGGTGACTGGACCAAACTGGCCAACATCAACGACCCGCTGCCGCAGGCCATGAAGCTGATCGTCGGCGATAACAGCAACTGGCTGCACATGCTGGTGTGGCTGGGTTTGTTTGGCCTGATCGCTTCCTTCCACGGCATTATCCTCGGCTATTCGCGGCAGATTTTTGCGCTGTCCCGTGAAGCCTATTTGCCGCCGTATTTCGCCAAGATCCACCCGCGCTTCAAGACCCCGCATCGCGCCATCATCGCTGGCGGTCTGGTTGGCATCGCCGCGATCTACAGCGATGAGCTGATCAAGATCGGTGGCCAGACCCTGACCGCCAACATCGTCACGATGTCGGTGTTCGGCGCCATCACCATGTACATCCTCAGCATGCTGAGCCTGTTCAAACTGCGGCGCAGTGAGCCGGATATGGTGCGACCATTCAAGGCCCCGCTGTTCCCGGTATTTCCTGCGATCGCGTTGGCGGGCGCCGTGGTCTGTCTGGTGACGATGGTGTATTACAACCTGCTGATCTTCGGCGTGTTTGTCGGCTTCCTCGCCGCTGGTTACGTCTACTTCCTGTCCACCAAGAGCAATCGCCAGCAGTACGCGGTGCCGGATGCCGTCTGATTTCAACCCACGGAGTATTGATGATGTTTCAAACTTTTGTATCCCCTTTGGCTGCGGCTTGTTTGCTGTGTGCTGCAGGCAGCGCGCTGGCCGCCGATGCGGCACCGGCACCGGACTGGACCAACACGGGCAACCTGACGCTGGCGTCTGATTATCTGTTCCGCGGCATTTCGCAAACGCAGGCCAAGCCGACGGTACAGGCGACGCTCGACTTCACGCATGCCAGTGGCTTCTATCTGGGTCTGTTCGGCTCCGGCGTCTCGCACGCGGCCTACAACAATGGCAGCGGTTCCGAGGTCGATGTGTATGGCGGCTACCGCTACCCGCTCAGTGCTGACAGCAATATCGATGCCGGTCTGGTGACGTACTGGTATCCGGGCGCGCATTACGCTGCGGGCGGCAAGGACATCAAGTACCATAGCCAGGAGGCCAAGCTGGGGCTGAACGTGGGCAGCTTCAATGCCTATGCTTGGGTCGCGCTGAGCCAGTACTGGTTTGGTTTTGCGGTGGCGCCCGATAGTGGCAAGCTGGTTAACACGCGCGGTACGGCGTATGTGGAAGCGAACTGGAATCCAGAGCTGGCGCCGGGACTGGTGCTGAATTTGCATGCAGGGCGCCAGCAGGTGCGCAATATGAGTGATTTCAATTTCTTTGACGTGAAAGCCGGCGTAACGAAGACATTTGATAGTTGGGCAGTGTCGGCAGCGGCGACCTACAACATTGGCGACGCCAGCAAGCAGGGCACGCCGCTGTGGACCTTCTTCGATGCCGATGGCAGCGGCAAGAATGTGGCGCAGAAGCGCTTGCTGCTGACGGTTGCGCGGAATTTCTGAGTTCTTTGAATCGGGGTCAGACCCGCCGGGACTCGGCGTCCCCGTCTGACCCTAATGCCGCTAAGTTAAAGTGCCGTCGCGTGCGCTTGCACCCCACGACAAGACCTGGGGTCAGACCCGCCGGGTCTGACCCCGGCTTTGCGTCGGTGGGGTTTGCC
Source organism: Sphingomonadaceae bacterium (assembly GCA_041730475.1). Taxonomy (GTDB): domain Bacteria; phylum Pseudomonadota; class Gammaproteobacteria; order Burkholderiales; family Burkholderiaceae_D; genus Rugamonas. The sequence goes on along the minus strand of JBGSBQ010000326.1, from coordinate 100 downwards.
AGCCGAACTGCGCCTTAACTTAGCGGCATTACCGTCTGACCCCAGCTTTGCGCCGCTGGGTGTGAAAAATGGATGGCATGCGTATTACCAGAAAAGGTTG
>JBGSBQ010000325.1:0-4926 GCA_041730475.1 Sphingomonadaceae bacterium | reverse complement strand
GCACCACGCTGCCGCCGCGTACCGCAAAGTTGGTAGCGCAGCGCGCCAGCTGGTTGGCCAGCTGCGCGTTACTGGCAGTCTGGGACACGGTGGCACTCAGCTCCTGCATCGAACTGCTGGTCTGTTCGAGCGAACTGGCTTGCGCCTCGGTACGGCAGCTCAGATCCTCGCTGTCCTGCGCCAGTTCGCGCGAGGCCGTATCGATCGATTGCGCCGACGCCAGGATGGTCTTCAGCGTGGTGTTCAGGTTACGGATGCTGGTATCGAGCGCGCGTGAGGTTTCGGCGATTTCATCGCGGCCGTACTCGCGGGTCCGGACCGTCAGGTTGCCTTGCGCCAGATCCAGCGCGGCGGCGCCGATCTCACCCACCTCGCGCAGCATGGCCCGGCGCACCACCATGGTCACCAGCAGCGACAGCACGATAGAAGCCAGCACCACCAGCGGCAGCATGGTCGACAGCGTGCGGAACTCGGCTTCGGCGTCCGTATAAGCACGCTCGCTGAGTGACTGTTCCAGTTGCGCCAGCTGCTCCAGCCGCTGCGCCACCACGTCAAACGCGCGCTCGGCCTTGATCATGGCGTTGGCCGCCATCGACGGATCGGCCAGCGACAGTTCGATGACGTCCGTAATCGCCTGCACATACTGGGCATGCGCCGCCTGCGACTGCACCACGAAGCGCCGTTCACCACTGCCATCCCGGGTGGCCTGCTCCAGCTGCGCGAACTCGCGGTCCAGCGCCGCATGGCGGGCATGGATGTCGCGCACCAGTCCATCGATGCGGACCGGCGCGAAGCTGGCGTTAATCCAGGTCAGCAGCTGATAAATTTCGGTATGCGCGCGATTCGCGCCGGCCACCAGGTCGGCCGCATCCTTCATGCGGGTGGCGCGCTGCTGCACCATGTTTTCCAGCGACTGGTTCTGGCGCACCAGGCCCAGATACGAGCCGGCCGACAGCACGATCAGCAGGATCAGCACCACACCGGGCGCCAGCAGCAGCTTGGGGCCGAGCTTGAGTTGGCTCAGCATGTCAGTGCTTATAGATACCTGCTTCCAGCGCCACGTCGCCGACCCGCAGCACATAGGTGCTCTTGGCCTCGACCTTGCCCGACTCCGGATTGCGGAACTTGTAATCGACCCAGCCCCGCCCCTTGCCCTTGGCCAGCGCCAGCATCTCCTGCCGGAACGGCTTGCCGTCCGCGTCCGGCACGTCCAGCAGATTCTTGCCGATCAGCGCCGTGGTCGGATGCGCGACCGTGATCCCGTTCAGGTCACGCATCGCCAGATACAGCGCGCCCTGATTGAATTCCGGATCGCGTGCATTGATGCGGGCCGCCATCGCTTCCGGTCCGTGCTGGCGCACGAACTGGGCACCCTTTTCGGCCAGCGCCACCGCATCCTTTTCCGTCGGCCCGGCCTGTGCCAGACCCGCCATCAGGCCGGCGGCCAGCCCCAGCGCAATGCATGTTTTCATGCTGTCCCCTTCCGCGATCGTTCAAATTGGCATGTGCAAATTTACGCTGGCGCAATGTCCGGCTGCTTGCGCTAGCGCAAGCTCGCGCCTCATCGTTGCGTCCACCACACAGGCGGCCCGCCGGCACGACACGCTAGCGCAATAATAGTTGTAAGTTTTACACAGATACCAAGTAGCAGTATTTTGTTACACTTAATCGTTAGTTAAATGCCTACCAAATTTGCTATCTTTTTTTTAGCCCGTTGAGCATGGGCGAAAAGATTGCCGGACGTCACGAGCGGCCGGCAAAGGGATCCACTTGAGAAAAAAGGTAGACAATGAAACAGTTGAAACGTAGTCGAACACCCGTGCGCACGATGCTGGGCCTGGCCTGCATGGTGACCTTGCCCGCCTTCGCTGACACGCTGGCATTTGAAGATGTACAAGGCGTCCCCCTCAGCGGCATCATTCGCGACGCTCAGGGTTTCGCCCAGGGTGATTATCTGGTCCATGGTTATGCGCTGGAGCCGTCACCGGGATCGCTGGTCGGCGCCCTGATCGATGGCAGCAGCAATAGTGGCGCCTGTGTCGCACTGGCCTGCGGCATCGGTAACGACAGCAGCTACTACGCGGCCCTGAATGACGGCATCGTGGAAATCGAGCACAGCAAGCCCGGCCAGGCCTTCCAGCTGCAATCGTTCGATGCCAGCTTTATTGGAGGCATCTATTTCGGGCTATTCCAGCCGGCGGCCGGGGTATTGCGGGTACAGGGCTTCCGCGCCGATAACAGCACGCTGTGGCAAGACTTCATTCTGCCGGGGCGCGATTCGGACAGCGCCGGCTTCGACTTTACCCATTTCATCACCAGCCCGGAATTCGCCTCGCAACAATTCGTGGCCGTTGATTTCTTCGGTTTTTCCTGTAACTTCGACGGCGATTGCACGGCCTTTGAGAATCTAAAAGGGCAATTCGGCCTGGACAATGTGGAAGTCTCGGCCGTCCCCGAACCTTCGTCCTGGCTAATGCTGGGCGCTGGCCTGCTCGGCATGGGTGGCGTGGCGCGTCGGCGTCAGTCCGGCCGCAGCGTCGAGGTGGCAGCATGAAGGCGGCCCGCATCCCCCATCTGGCATTGCGTCTGAGCAGTGCTGCCGTCCTGCTGATGTTGTCCAGTCTGCACGCCAACGCCGAGGAAGCACGCCGCGCCTATCTGGTGCAACTGGGCGACAAGCCGGTGTCGTCCTATGCCGGCGGCGTCAGCGGTCTGAAAGCGACCCAGCCGACCAATGGCAAACGACTCAACCTGAGCGCCCCGGAAGTCCAGCAATACAGCGCCTACCTGCAACGCAAGCAAGCCACCGTGGCGGCCCTGGTCGCCAGTGCGCCGGTACTGCAGCACTACAGCGTGGTACTGAACGGTTTTAGCGCCATGCTGACCGACGCCGAAGTACGTGCCCTGCGCGCCAACAGCAGCGTCGCCACCATCACCCCGGACCAGCCGCGCCGCTTGCTGACCAGCTACACCCCGACCTTCCTCGGTCTCGACCAGCCGGATGGCTTGTGGAGCAAGGCCGGCGGCGTGGCCGGTGCCGGCGAAGATGTCATCATCGGCGTCATCGACAGTGGCTTGTGGCCGGAGAATCCGGCCTTCGCCGACCGCGTCGACAGCACTGGCGCGCCGACGCTGGCGCCGGATGGACAACTGGTCTACGGTGCGCCGCCGGCTGGCTGGAATGGCAGCTGCCAGCCCGGCGAAGGCTTCGATGCCCAGATGTGCAATAACAAACTGATCGGCGCACAGTACTTCAATACCGGCTTCCTCAGCCAGGGCAATGTGCTGCACTGGAGCGATTTCAATTCGGCCCGCGACGGCATCGGCGGCGAAGCCGGCCACGGTGGCCACGGTACCCATACGTCATCCACGGCGGCCGGCAATCACGGCGTATCCACCGTGGTCAATGGCATACCGATGGGCAAAGCGGGCGGTATCGCCCCGCGCGCCCGGGTTGCCATGTACAAGGTGTGCTGGGATGCCGAAGCCTGGGATGATCCACGCGGCTATAACAGCTGCTGGCTGACTGACAGTGTGGCCGCGATCGAAAAAGCGGTGGCCGATGGCGTCCACGTGATCAACTATTCGATCAGCGGCGGCGCCGACGTCGACGACCCGGTCGAACAAGCCTTCCTCAACGCCGCCAACGCCGGCGTGTTCGTCGCGGCTGCGGCCGGCAATTCGGGACCAGAGAACATCACCCTGTCGCACATCAGCCCGTGGTTGACGACGGTGGCCGCCTCGACCCACGATCGCCAGTTGCAATCGACGCTGACGCTGGCCGACGGGCGCCGCTTCCTGGGCGCCTCGATGAACAAGGAAGCGTTGCCGAGCACGGCACTGATCCTGGCTCAGGACGCGGTCTTGCCGAACACCGATCCGCTGGCCGCCCCACTCTGCCCCAGCATCGCCTACAACCTGGGCGAACCGATTTTGGATCCGGCCAAGGTCGCCGGCAAGATCGTGGTCTGCGAACGCGGCATCAATCCCCGCGTCGACAAGAGCAAGGCGGTGCAGGAAGCGGGTGGCATCGGCATGATCATGGTCGACAACGGCAGCGGTCTGGTGGCCGAAGTCCATTCCGTGCCCACCGTCCATGTCAGCCGTGCCGACGGTCAGCTGATTCAGGCGTATGCGGCCAACTTGCGCGGCAGTGCGGCGCTGTCCAGCTTCGTGATCGGGACCAATCCCGGTAGCGCGCCGGTCATCGCCGGCTTCTCGTCGCGCGGCCCCAGCGGCTCCGAAACCAGCATCCTGAAGCCCGATCTGGCGGCGCCCGGGGTCAGCATTCTGGCCGGGGTCTCGCCTGAACTGACGCCCGCCCAGCGCGATCAACTGATCGCCCGTACGCTGCCGGCCCAGCAGGCATGGAACTTCCTGGACGGCACCTCGATGGCCACGCCGCATGTGGCCGGCCTGGCCGCCTTGTTACGCCAGCAGCACCCGGGCTGGAGCCCGGCGGCCATCAAATCGGCGCTGATGACCAGTGCCCGCGACACCTTGCCCGACGGCCTGAAAGACAGCACGGCCGGCACGCTGCCATGGGCCCAGGGCGCCGGTCAGGTGCAGCCCAACCGTGCCAACGATCCCGGCCTGGTCTACGATGCCGGCCCGACCGACTACAAGAAATATCTGTGCGGGCGCGGCTTTGCGGATCAGTGTGCTTATGGCATGAGCGCCGCGTCGGATCTGAACCAGCCGTCGATCGCGGTCAAGAACGTACTGACCACGGCCAACGTCAAGCGTAGCGTGACCAACGTGGGCAGCCAGACTGCAACCTACAACGCCAGCGTGACGATGCAGGGTTATGACGCCAGCGTGAGCCCGGCCAGCCTGACGCTGGCACCGGGCGCCAGCGCCAGCTTCACGCTGACGCTGAAGCGGACCAGTGCGCCCAACCACACCTGGCAATTCGGTACGCTCAGC
>JBGSBQ010000324.1:0-4941 GCA_041730475.1 Sphingomonadaceae bacterium | reverse complement strand
CCCCGGTCTGGGGTGCGGAACGAGGACAACATCAGGTGGGCGATCAGGATCAGCACCTCGTCGCCGTACTGGTGGCCGAACTTGTCGTTGACCAGCTTGAAGTGGTCGACATCGACCACCGCCAGCCATTGTTTCTCTTGCTGCTGGAAGCTGCGCCGTTCCTGCTCGGGCGGCAGCGGCACCGCCTCTAGCTCGCTGCTGGCGGCCAGCATCTTGGCCAGCTGGTCATCGAAGGTCTTGCGGTTCAGCAGGCCGGTCAGCGAATCGCGTTCGCTGTAATCGAGCAAATTCTGGAAGTTGCGATACACGCTGACGATGCCGCCAATGACATGGATGGTATCGCTGGTGTACGGCGTGGGATTGACGATTTCAAGGCAGGTATCGGCCTTGTCGCCCAGCCAGATGGGTAGCCACAGCGTGTGTTCACCGGCCGCGTTGCAAATGTCGGCGCCGGTCTCATGCTTGGCGATGCACGCTGCCAGGGCGGGGTACTGGGTGATCGGTTCGCCGGGGTTGCCGACGTCGCCATCGAGCATGCGGGCTGGCTGGCTGGCCGTGATGATGGCGCGCGGACGCACAAACACCTGACCACGGACGTTGGCTAGAGTCAAGATACGCGTCTGACTGGCATGGGCAAGTTCCTGCACCGCCGAGATCACCGAGATGTCGAGCATCGTGTGATCGCGGTGGCCAGTCATGTCCACCATGTGTTTCAGTAGGGAATCCATTCGTTTCTCTGGAGGTAAATCAATCAACCGTCGAGACCAGCCAAGTTAGGTTCATATGCTCCAAGTTTTTTTGATAGCAAGGCGCACAGTACAACATCAACATGGGGGCCTTCCAAAGAACAGCTAAGCAGCATAATAGCTTTTTGCTTAGTAGGCAATTCATGTGTGTAAAAAAAAACATTCTTGCCTTGTGATGCAACCTTTTTCCTACAGCAAGAACAGTGGTACGGCAGTGTGACAGAAGCCGGCCCATCCCGGTAGTTCGCGGCCGTAGTTTGTGCGGCCATTTCAAAATTTCCAGCCGGAAAACTTGCGTCACGTCAACTTCCCAATAATTGCTCCTCGTATAGTGAATCCAATGGTGCAGCAAGGCCAGAGGATAAGGCAACTTTCACTTACCGGAGCTGAACATGACTACGTTTATCACTGCAGCAAAGCAGTTTGCCAAGGAAGAAGATGGCATCACGGCAATTGAGTACGGCCTGATCGCGGCCTTGATGGCGGCCGCCATCTCGGGCGGGGTCGGGCTGCTGGGACCGGCGCTGAAAGATGCATTCATCGCCATCAAGGACAAAATCAACGCGACCCCGACCCCGGGCTCCTGACCGCCATCGGCCCGCCGGCTGTAGCTGGGCCGGGGGCCTTTTCTGGAGCGCCATCATGCTCAATGCCATCGAACTGATTCTGATTTGCCTGGTCGCGCAAGCGGCCATCACCGACCTGGCGGTGCGCAAGATTCCGAACGTACTGATCCTCAGCGGTCTGGTGCTGGCGCTGGTGCTGCACTTGCTGGCGGGGCCGCGCTGGGCCCCCGTGACCCACTGGCTGGCCGGCAGTTTGGCCGGCTTTTTTTTATTCCTGCCGCTGTATCTGGCACGCGGCATGGCGGCCGGCGACGTCAAGCTGATGGCCATGGTGGGCGCGTTCACCGGCCCGCTGACGGCGCTGCACATCGCCGCCGCGGCCTGCCTGACGGGCGGCCTGATGGCGCTGGCGATGCTGCTGTGGAGCGGCCGCTGGCGCGATGGCTGGCGCAATCTGTGCGCGCTGTGCCGGCCCCTGCTGCTGCGGCTGGCCGGCATACCGCTGGTGGCGGTGCCGCTGGCGCCCGGCGCCAGTGTCGGCGGCATGCCGTATGGGCTGGCGATTGCGCTCGGCACCATGGGCGTTGTGGTGTGGGCGCATCGCTGAAGCGGGGCTGGCCGCTGCTGTGCTGCGGCTTTGTCGCGCGTCAATGTCCTGCAGGCAAGCGTCGCTAGAATCGATTCCTCCACGTAACAATTTCGTGTGACCAGGAGACCGGCCATGTTAGAACTGGAAGCCCCGCTGCAGAACGGGGTAGCGGCCGCAGCGTCGCTGCCGCTGCCACCCCAGCCGAAGACGCTGCGCGAGACCGGCCTGGCGCAGCAACTGGTAGTGGAACTGCTGGCCAAGGCGCTGTATCTGGGCGGTCGCACGCACTTGCCGGTGTTGACCACGCAGCTGCGGCTGTCGATCAATGTGTTGCGCGAGGTGCTGGACTTCATGGTGGCCGAGCAGGTGGCCGAGGTCAGCCGGCGCGGCGAATCCGATATCGATGTGCAGTACCAGTTGACGGCCGCCGGCAAGCTGCGCGCCGCGACGTGGCTGGAGCGCTGCCCGTATGTCGGCCCGGCGCCGGTAACGCTGGATGCCTACCATGCCGTGGTGGAACGCCAGGCCGCTGGCGCCGCCGCCCTGCAGGCCGGCGAGCTGGCGGCCGAATTCGAGGACGCACTGCTGCCACCGGCCGTGCAGGATGTGCTGGGCGCGGCGCTGTTTTCGGGCCGTTCGGTGCTGCTGTATGGGCCGCCGGGCAGCGGCAAGAGCACGCTGGCACGCAAGCTGGGCGCGCTGTTGCAGGGACTGGTGGCGGTGCCGTATGCGCTGGTGGTGGGCCGTGAAATCATCCAGCTGCACGACGCCGGGGTGCATCAGGCGCCGGGCGCGCGGCAGGCGCAGCAACTGCGGGCGCTGCTCGAACGGCGTAGTTGCGATATCCGCTGGACCCTGTGCCAGCGGCCCGTGGTGGCGCTGGGCGCCGAGCTGGAAGCGGCGATGCTGGACCTGCAGCCGGATGCGGCCAGTGGTAGCTATCAGGCGCCGCCGCAGCTGAAGGCCAACAATGGGCTGTTCATCGTGGATGACGTGGGCCGCCAGCGCATCGCGCCCGGCGACTTGCTGAACCGTCTGGCCGGGCCGCAGGAGCATGGCCGCGACCAGCTGTCGCTGCAGGGCGGCTATAAATTTACCGTGCCGTTTCGCGTGCAGCTGGTGCTGGCCACCAGTCTGGCGCCGGCCACGCTGTTCGATGCATCGATGCTGCGCCAGCTAGGCTACAAGATCGAGGTGGGGGCGTTGGGCGAGGCCGCCTACCGCATGCTGTTTCGTCTGCAATGCCGGGCGGCCGGCGTGGTGTTTGACGAGGGCGCGCTGCGCCATTTGGTCGAGCAACTGCATGCGGGTAGTGGTCAGCCGCTGCTGGCCAGTTATCCGCGCGAGCTGTTGGGGCGCATCTGTGATTTCGCCGGGTTTGCCGGCGAGCCGCCGCGCCTGACGGTGGCGGCGCTGGAGCAGGCCTGGGTCAGCATGTTCGCTGGCTGCGAGAGGCTGGTATGAAAAATCGTCGCGCATGGATGATGATGGCATTGGCCGTGATGCTGGGACTGGGCGCGGTGCTGCTGGCGTCGCGCTGGCTGCTGCGGCAGACACCGGGCAATGCGCACAAGATCGTGGTGGCGACGGTGGATGTCAACCTTGGCCAGCGGCTGGCGCCAGAGATGGTCAAGCTGATCGACTGGCCCGGCGACAGCCTGCCACGGGGCGCGTTGCGCGATCCGCTCAAGCTCAGTGGCCGGGTGCTGAAGGCGAGCGTGCTGCGCGACGAGCCACTGACCGAGGCCAAGCTGGCGCCGGTCGGCACGCTGGGCGGCCTGTCGGCACTGATCAACGAGGGCAAGCGCGCCATCACGGTGCGGGTCAATGACGTGGTGGGGGTGGCCGGCTTTGCGCTGCCCGGGAATTTTGTCGACATCATCGTCTACACGCAGGCCGATGGCAGTGGTGGACAGGCGATCTCCAAGATTGTGCTGGAGCGGATTCTGGTGCTGGCGGTGGCGCAGGAAGTGGCGCGTGACGAGACCAAGCCGCGCGTGGTGAATGCCGTTACGTTGGAAGTGACGCCGCAGCAGGCCGAGAAGCTGGATCTGGCGCGCAGCGTCGGCAGCCTGTCGCTGGCACTGCGTAACCAGATCGATCCGCAGCCCGGTGTGACGGTCGGTGCCACCAAGGCCTCGCTACTGGGGACGGAAGCGGTGGCGCCCGTGCCAGCGGCCAGCACTGCCGCGACGTCGCCGGCGGTGGCGGCGCTGCCGCCGCTGGCTGCGCGGCTGGGCCGCCAGCTGGCCCGCAATGTCGCCGAGCAGATGCCGCGCCACTGCATAGCCGTGATTGACGGGCTGCGCAGCAAGCAGGAGTGCCTGTGAAGGCCGCCGCAGCGCTGCTGGCGCTGGCAGCTGCAGCGCGCGCTGGCAGCGTTGGCGCGGCGCCTGCGGAGCCAGCACCGGCTGCCGGACAGCGACCCGCCGTTGCCGTAACGGAGGCTGGAGCGGCGGCGCCAGCCGCTGGCCTGCGTTTGGCCGCACCGGCTGCGGCGCCGCCGAGCGGGGCGCGCAGCGCGGCACCCGCCGCTGACTTGCGTTGCAGCGGACAGGCTGCCACGCCGGGTAATTTGCAGCTCCATCTGGGCAAGTCAACGTTAATGCGGCTGCCCGAGGCGATCCATAGCCGCAGCATCGGCAACCCGGCCGTAGTGCAGGCGATGCTGGTGGCGCCGGACACGCTGTATCTGGCCGGGGTCGACATCGGCAGCACCAATCTGATCGTGCAGGGACGCAGCGGCAGTTGCAGTGTGATTGAAGTGCAGGTCGGGGTCGACCCGTCCGGTTTGCAGGCGGCTCTGGCGGCACTGCTGCCGGAGCAGAAGCAGATCCGCGTCAGCGCCGCCGCCGATGCGCTGGTGCTGACCGGCAGCGTCGACGATGCCCCCACCATCGCCCGGGTACTGGAGCTGGCGGCGGCCTTCGTGCGAAAGACAGCGCAGGCGCTGGAGCTTCAGAGCGAGGAGGGCTCCGCGGCCCCCGCCACACCGGCACACAGCCCAGCCAGACGAGCCAATGCTGCCAGTGGAGCCCGC
>JBGSBQ010000323.1:0-4953 GCA_041730475.1 Sphingomonadaceae bacterium | reverse complement strand
GCTTGACCGGGTCGGCGTGCACCTCGATGCCGGCCAGTTCGCCGAGCTCCTTGATGTTGCGGCTGTAGGTCTTGATGGTGTAGCGCAGCCGCTCGATGTAGGCGCCGCGGGCGTTGCCGGTCGCTTCGATCGCGCGGTTGTTCTGGTAACGCCGTTCTTCGGTCTCGCTCTGGCGCCCGTGCAGCTGTTCGTTCAGACGCTGGTACTGGTCGATCACGGTGGCGTCCAGTTCCCAGTCGCTGCGTGCCAGACTGGCTTCCAGGCTGTGGATGCGCAGCGCGACCTGGTGCGAGTTCTGGTGCTCGTTGACCAGCCGCGCACGGCGCGCCGGACGGCGCCAGCTTTTCGGCAGGTGGCGCCAGGTGCGGCGCAGCGCCAGCAGTGCACGCGCATGGTCGCCGCGCTGTTCGATGGTGCGCTTGTGATTCAGGCGCAGCCCTGCTTCCGCTTCCGACAACGCGAAGCGGGCGTTCTGCCATACGGTGTCGGTGCGGGTGCGGGCCACGGTGGCGTTCTTGATCAGGGCTTGCAGCTCGCCGAGTCGGGTGCCGACTTCGGTGCGTTCTTCTTTCAGCGGTACCGCGTTGCGCGCCGCTTCGTCGAATTCGGCCTGCCGTGCCGACAGTTCCTTGGCCGCGTCGACCCCGGCGATGCGGGCCTTCAGCGCGCCCACTTCGGCCGCCAGTTTGCTGATCGTCAGCGTCAGCGCGTCTTCCTGCGCTTCCAGTGCTGGCAGTGCTTTCTTGATCGCTTCCATACGCTGCGTGCGGCCGGCGGAACCGAAGCGGTAGCGCGATGCTTCCACGAACAGCGAGCGGCCACCACGGCGTTCGCGGTGGTAGGCCTCGGGCGTGATCCATTCTTCAGTGTTGCCCAGTTTGAAGCCTTCGTCCACCGTGTCGACCCGCGAGATGCGGGCCAGCTGGTCGACCAGCCAGGCCGGTACCGGCGCCGAGAATTTCACCACCGCCAGCAGGCTGTCATCCTTGACGCTGGGCGCCGTCACCAGTTCCGGTACGATGAAGTGGCGATAGCGTTCTTTCTCCGCCAGCCGGTAGGCGGCCGCCGCATCCTTGGCTTTATCCAGCAGTACCACCGAGGCGTAGCCGCCGAGGATACCTTCGATCGCGCCCTGCCAGCGCGCATCCGTCACTTCGATAATGTCGGACAGCATGGCGTGCGGGATGCCGGCGTCGTTCAGGGCACGGCGCATGGCGCGTACATTGTCCGGCTCCGGCATCGCGGTCTTGCCCTGCAAGGCGGAGATGGTCGACAGCTCGCCGGCGATGCGTGCCGCCAGCGTGTCGCGCTGCGCCTTCTGGCGTCCCAGTTCGCTCTCTTTTTCCTCCAGCTGCTGCGCCACTTCGGCCAGATCACTGCCGGCATCGGCGGCCAGCTTTTGCAGGCGCGCCTTTTGTTCCAGCAGGCTGTCGAGTGGCTTCAGTTTGCCGTTGATGTGCGACAGCCGGCTTTGCAGCGCCGTCGATTCCTGCTCCAGCACCGTTTCATGCTGCTGCGCTTCGGTCAGCGCCTTGGCTTGCGCCGCCAGCGCGGCGCGCTTGTCGGCCAACTGGGCGTCGGCCTGCGCCAGCGGCTTGCGCGCGTCACGCAGCTGGCGGCTGACGTTGCCGTGCTTTTCGCGCGCTTCGTGATACTCCAGCGTCGGCAGCACTTCTTCCTGCAGGTTGCGGCGCTCCTTGTTCAGGTCTTCCCACTGGTGGTAATTGGCGACGCGCAGGCGCAGCCCTTCCAGATTGGTCTTCGAGGCTTCCAGTTCGATTTCGAAGCGCTTCAGTTCCTGCTCGGTGTCGCGCTGGTGGCGCTTGGCTTCGTCGTAGGCGTCCAGCACTTCCTTGTCGCCGAAGACCTGGAACACCAGATCGAGCAGCTGGCGTGGTGCATACTCGCACAGCTTGTCGGTCTCGCCCTGCTCCAGCGCCAGCACTTTCGCCATCGCTGGCGACAAGCCGGCATTGGCCAGCCGCTTGCGGTAGTTTTCCACGCCCAGCCAGTCGTTGGCATCGCTGATGTCTTCGATCTGCACATTCCCGGGCCGCATCAGGTACTGGCGCTTCCAGTCGCCGCCATTCTTCTGGATCTGGCAAAACAGCGTCACTTCATCGTCGCTGAAGAAGCCGGAGCTGCGGAACGGCCGGTTCGACAGCTGCTTGCCGACGTTCTTGTTGTCGACCACGGCGCGCAGCCAGGCCGTCTGCTGGCCGCTGTGGCGTGCATAGTGCTTGTAGGTGCGCCCCATCGAGCAATCGAGGCCGAACAGCGTGCGCAGTGCGTCGAGCAAGGTGGTCTTGCCGGAGCCGTTCTGGCCCGCGATGGTGATGATCTTGGCATCCAGCGGGATGTTCTTGATGCGTTGCCAGTAATCCCAGTGGACCAGCTCTAACGATTTAATATGAAACATGGCTTAGTCCTCGGCGGGCAAATCAACATCGACATCGGGCTCGGTCCCGGTTTTTTCGGCGTAGGCGTCATCGGCGGCAGCGCCGGCCGCTTCGCGCTCTTCGTCACTTTGCGGCGCCAGCACGCGCGGCACCGCGACCAGCTGCGCCGGGGCGCGCTTGAAGACGTCGGCCAGCGCGCCGTTGATGATGCGCTCCTTCAGCTGGTCGGTGTCCATCATCAGGTCCAGCAGCGGGCCTTCGACGATGATGTCGCCGCGCCGTTCAATGAAGCCCAGCTTGGCCAGAATGCCGAGGTTCATGTCAAGCCGGGTCTTCTTGCCCAGCTTGTCGCCGAAGTCCGCCAGCAGCGCCTTGTAGGCGATGCCGATCGAGGTGTCCTCGGCACGCGGCAGCGGCCGTTCGACGCCGAACATGTCGTTCTGGTCGTCCTCCGCGTGCTGGTGGGTTTCCTGCCGTTCGCGCTTGGGCAGGATGATCTGCGCCCACAGCACCACCAGCAGCGCTACGCCATCACGCGACAGGCCGAAGTTATTGTTTTGCCAGACGTCGCGGGCGCCAAAAATCTTCGGCTCGATGGCGCGCGTCAGCGCCAGCGTGACGTGGTCGGCGTATACATTGTCGAGCAGTTTCAGGCCCGTCGCCAGCAGCCGCGCATCGACTTCAGCGCGAAAAATTTCGTCCGACAGCACGCGCTTGACCAGCCGGTCTTCGCGGCGCAGGGTCTGGTGCGTCAGCAGGCGCGCGATCAGGATTTGTGCATCATCATTCATCGGTCTTGTCGCCTTGCGGTTCGAGGTTGAGGGACAGCGAGGCCAGCGACATGGCGGCAACCTCGAGGTCGGGCAGCTGGATCATGGCGTCGGTCGGCTGGAAGCGGATCGGCAGGCGCGCCAGCTTGGCGGTCGCCCCTTGCAGGCGCGCTTCGTCGGCGTCGCCCAGCAGCGGCAGCAGCGAGGCGCGGTACGAGGCCACCGCGAAGCTGGCCGGCAGCAGCGAATCCTGCACCGGCACCGCCTTCGGCGCTTCCTCGGCGACGCTGGGGAAGTTGCCCAGCGCGGCGAAGTCGGACAGCCGTTCCAGCCAGTCGTCCAGTTCTTTCTGCATGGCCGGCGCGTCGTTGATCGTGGTCGGCGCATCCTGCCCGGCCGGCAGCCCACCCGGTGTGATGCCGGCCACGCGGTCGCTCAGGAGTTCAGTTTCAGCGACGTCGATCATTTCGGCCGGCGTGATAAACAGCGGCACCACCGGCTGGTCGATCGCGCCTTCGGCCAGCGACGCCAGATCCTCATGCAGCAGCAGCCAGCGCTTGATGTCCGTGGTCGACAGGCCGCTCTGGCCCAAGTGCACGCGCTGGCGTTCGATCTGGTTCAGCGCGCGCGAGAACATGCCCTGCATGTTCAGCAGCGCCGACTGGGCCCGGCCGATCGCCTGCGCGGCGCGCTGGGTGGCTCTGTCGGCCTGATCGTCGGTGGTGATGGCGCGCAGGATTTCCGAGCCTTTTTCGACCCAGTCGCAGGCCAGGTGCCACTTGGCCTGCGAGGCGCGCAGGCGGAACTCGGAGCCGGATGCGATCGCGTCCGAGAATTCTTCGGTCAGTTCGACCAGTCGTCCCAGCAGGTGCTGCAGCTGGTCGACCGTGACCCCGCCCACCACCTGGGCGCCGGCCACCTGCGACAGCAGGAAGCCCATGTCGGCATCGTCATCTTCCTTGCCCAACGCCAGCAGGCCGTCCAGCGCCGACAGCACGTTGCGCGCCATCGGCGTGACGCGGTACACGGCTTGCTGCGCGTCCCATGCCAGCAACTGGTGCGAGCGCAGCCGGCCCAGTACCGTTTCCAGCGATTCCGGCAGCAGATAGGCCAGCCGGGTGTTGATGTCGGCGCGTGAAAACGCCGGCGTCTCGGTATCGGACGCCAGTTCACGCAGCACCAGCAGGCGCACCAGCACCCCTTCAAAGCCGCCGTGGAACAGCGCCGTAAACACCTGCAGCAGCGGCTGCGCGCGCTTCAGGTGGTACACCTGCTCAATCTCGTCGGCCGCGATGTGCGGCTGAAAGTGGGCTTGCAGCGCGTCGTGCGCGCTGTCGGCGACCAGCGAGTCCGGCTCGGCTGGCGTTACGGTGCTTGCATTTTCATCAATCATTCTGTGCCATATTCTGTACGCAGCGCGCGCCCTGCTCATTAGGAGAGCGGCCGCTCGCGGGGGCGTTAGTATATCAGCCAGCGGAACCCGCTCGACCAAACCTGCATATTTTGTTCGCACGGCAAACATGGCGAATGGTCAGGCCTGGGCCCTGATGCCGTTCAGTTAGCGGGCCGAAGCGTGCGCTTGCCCCCCAAGGCAAGAACTGGGGGCAGACGGGGACGCCGAGTCCCGCCGGGTCTGCCCCCGGCTTTCGTTCAGTTAGAGGGCCGAAGCGTGCGCTTACACCCCAAGGCAAAACCTGGGGTCAGACCAAGCAGCTTGACTTCAAGGCGCTGGTCCCGGGCCTTTATGTCTACCACTGCGCGACCCCGATGGTGGCGCATCATAT
>JBGSBQ010000322.1:0-4957 GCA_041730475.1 Sphingomonadaceae bacterium | reverse complement strand
GGTAAGCAGATGGCGATTGACGCCGACCTGAATGCCGGCCTGATCAATCAAGAAAAAGCCCAGCAGCGCCGCATGGACGTCGCCTCCGAGGCTGATTTCTATGGCGCCATGGACGGCGCCTCCAAATTTGTGCGCGGCGATGCCGTGGCCAGTATCCTGATCCTGATCATCAACATGGTGGGCGGGGTGGCGATTGGTGCGCTGA
The DNA here is from genome assembly GCA_041730475.1 of Sphingomonadaceae bacterium. GTDB lineage: Bacteria > Pseudomonadota > Gammaproteobacteria > Burkholderiales > Burkholderiaceae_D > Rugamonas. The sequence continues at coordinate 4,752 of JBGSBQ010000322.1, read as the reverse complement.
TGCACGACCTGTCATTTGGCGACGCCTTCCGCCAGTATGCGCTGCTGACCATCGGTGACGGTTTGGTGGCACAGATCCCGGCGCTGCTGCTGTCGGCGGCGGCGGCGATTCTGGTGACGCGGATTTCGGACGCTGGCGATTTCGAACAGCAAGTCGGCGGTCAACTGCTGGCCTCGCCACCGGTGATCCTCAGCGCGGCCGGCATGATGGTGGTGCTGGCGGCCGTGCCGGGCATGCCGTGGCCGATGTTCCTGGCCTTTGCGGGGGTGCTGGGCTTTGTCGGCTGGCGCTTGCAGCAGCGCGTGGTAGCGCCCGACAACAGCAATATCGCGGCGATCGAAGCGGCGCTACGCGATGAGCGGGTGCCGGAGCTGGACTGGCATAGCCTGCCGGCGGTGCAGCCGCTGCAACTGGCGCTGGGCTACAAGCTGGTCGGCCTGATCGACAAGGCCCAGGGCGAGCCGCTGACCAAGCGCGTCAAGGGCGTGCGGCAGAGCTTGTCGGAAGCGATGGGTTTGCTGCTGCCTCCGATCGTGGTGCGTGATGACCTCGGCCTGAAGCCGTCGCAGTATGCGGTATGGCTGTCGGGCAGCGTGGTGGCGCAGGCCGAAGTCTTCATCGACCGCCTGATGGCGATCCCGTCGCCGAATGTGTACGGCCAGATCGACGGCATTCCCGGTGTCGAGCCCGCGTATGGCATGCCGGTCACATGGATCGAGCTGGGCGAGAAAGCCAATGCGCTGGGGCTGGGCTATCAGGTGGTCGAGACGCCGAGTGCGATTGCCACCCATTTGTCCAAGCTGATCCGTGAATACATGCCCGAGCTGTTCCGCCACGAAGACGTGGCCGCGATGATGGAGCGGCTGAACGCGCTGTCGCCGAAATTGTCGAGTGCGCTCGACAAGGCGCTCACGCCGACCCAGATCCTGCGCGTATTCCGGGTACTGCTGGCGGAAAACGTCTCACTGAAAGACATCGTCCCGATTGCGACCACGCTGGTTGACAGTTCCGAGACCACCAAAGACCCGATTTTGCTGGCCGCCGAAGTGCGCTGCGCGCTGCGGCGCCAGATCGTGGCCGGGCTGTTCGGCCAGAAGCCTGAAATGCTGGCGTTCAACCTTGGTGGCGACCTCGAAAACATGCTGCTGGGTTCCTTGAACCAGGCGCGCCAGAGTGGCAAGGTGGTGCTCGACAACTACCCGATTGACCCGCACCTGCTGGCCCAGTTGCAGGTCAACATGCCGGTCGCGCGCGAGCAGATGAAGCAGCAAGCGACGCCGCCGCTGCTGCTGGTGCTACCGCAGATCCGGCCGCTGCTGGCGCGCTACGCCCGCCTGTTCGCCCCCGGCCTGCACGTGCTGTCCTACAACGAGATCCCCGAAAATCGCGAAGTCAGCATCATCGGCACCGTCGGCTAACCCCAACGGCGTAACCCTGGGGTCAGACCCGCCGGGTCTGACCCCAGATCTTGCCTTGGGGGGGGCAAGCGCACGCTCCGGTACGTTGACTTAACCGCATCTGGGTCTGCCCCTGGCTTTACTGCGGGGCTAACGCATGTCCTGGCGGCCCGGGATACTCGATTCCCGCCCCGGGACCGCTTATCACTGCTTGGCGAAGGACATAGGGACACCCCCCGGTGTTAGAAATCGTCGGGGAGTTGCGGTTGGGACAGCAGGACGGCGAGTTCGGCCATGGCTTTGAACAGCACCGGGGCTAGCGAGGCGGCTTGGAGCCGGGTCGGGTGGGATTCGGCGCCGTGGGCGTGACTGAGTTCGCGTAGCAGGCGGCAGCGCAGGATGGTCAGGCCGGTGCGGCTGACCGTGGTCGCCATCTGCGGCAACATTTCGCGCATGTGCTGCATGGCCGAGGTCTGGGCCGCGCCCACTTCGAGTACCACGCCGGTACCGGCCGGTTCCATCTGGATCACGACCCGGCCTACGCCGGGCAGCATCAGTTCCAGCCGCAGCGCGATGCGCGGACGGCGACGGCGCTGGTCAGGGCTGTCGTCGTTGCTCTTGACGACCACCCGCAGCACCAGCTTTTCCGCACCCCACGCGTACACGGCAAAGCGCCACGGTTCCAGCTCGGTCACCAGTGGCAGCGCCGGCCGGCCTTCGCGCAGCGAGGCTGGGGTGTGGTCGGCCATGAACAGACTGGACGGTAGGTTGCGCCCACTGGCTTGTTCCAGCCATGCGGCACGCTGTTCGGCATAGGTGCGCACCATGACCAGCCAGGAGGTCGCCATGGTGGCGGGATCAGGCGGCTGCCAGACCAGCTGGCGCGACAGGAATAACTGGTTCGGCCGCATCGCCGCCGGATCGTTGGCGCTCGGGGTGTCGGCCGCCAGTGCCGCCGCCAGTGCATCGTGCCCGGATTGCGGCAGCGGCAGCCCATCGGCGCCGTCCAGCAGCAGCCCGACCGCGCCCGGGGTTCCGGCGCCAATCGCAAAATCTGCATCGAGCGGCAACTGGTCCGGCAGGCGCGCAGGCTGCGCCGAGCCGGGCGCAGGTTGCGGCCGGTCCGGTACGCCCAGTGGGCGCGTCGTCGGTCCGATACGGTCGAATGCCATCTAGCTCGCCTAAAAAAAAGCCAACCGGGTAGACGGTTGGCTCCTCGTGTTCCGGTCTGCAGGCAGACCAGGCTGGGACTACGATTACTGCAGCAGGGACATAACCAGCGACGAGGTGCTGTTGCTTTGTTTCAGCATCGCGGTACCGGCTTGCAGCAGCATCTGGCTCTGCGTCATGTTCGACGATTCCATCGCGAAGTCGGTGTCCATGATGCGGCCGGCTGCGGCCTTGGTGTTGGTCGAAATGTTCGACAAGTTGTTGTAGACGTGGTCCAGACGATTCGAGTTTGCACCCAGTGCCGAACGCAGCGTGCCGACGGTGTCGATCGCGGTAGCCAACAGCTTGATGGTGGCGTTCGCGGTGGACGTCATTTCAGTGCCGGCGGTGGTCACGGCAACACCAGTGGCGCCATCGTAGCCGCCTGCTGCCAATTTGATGTCAGCATGCATATTGGTCATCTGGGTCGACAGATCCATGTTCATCTTTTCCGACGAATCCGAACCGATCTGGAAATCGATGGCAGCCGAGAATTTGCCCGAGCCGTCGGTCAGCAGCGTGGTGCCGCCGAACTTGGTGTTGGTCATGATGTTGTTCAATTCGCTGGTCAGCGAATCGAATTCTGCTTGCATCGCGTTCTTGTCGGTGCTGTTCGACGAGGCATCCGCAGCCTGGGTGGCCAGGTCTTTCATGCGGACCAGGATGTTGGTCGATTCATCCAGCGCGCCTTCGGCGGTCTGCATCATCGAAATACTGTTCTGGGTGTTGCGCATGGCAATCGACATGCCACTGGTTTGTGCTTTCAGTCGGGTTGCAATTTGCAGGCCGGCTGCATCATCCATCGCCGAGTTGATGCGGAAGCCAGTGCTCAGGCGGGTCTGCGAGGTCGACAGGCTGCTTTGGGTGCGCGTGATCGAATTCTGTGCGGAAAGGGCCGCAGCGTTAGTATGAAGGCTCAGCATGAAATAACTCCTGGTAGGTGGATTCAGTTCGGAGCAACGACTTCTTTGTGCTCTCCCAAGTACAAGACGACCAACTTGGCAAGGACATTAAATGCTTGGTGGAAATTTTGGAAAATAAATTCAACTTTTTGCTGAAGTGCCGCGATTTCCGCCGTTCCCAGCCGTTTCCACACCGCCGATTATCTGCTGTTTTGCTGAATTGGGCAGCAAAAAATGGCGGCCACCAGTAAAAACAGCGCGGCTGGTGGGCCGCGCTGTCGCAGTTTGTTGCTTTTTTGAATCGCTCGGAAGGCCGGGCTTACATATTTGGATAGTTCGGGCCGCCGCCGCCTTCCGGCGTGATCCAGACGATGTTCTGGGTCGGGTCCTTGATATCGCAGGTTTTGCAGTGCACGCAGTTCTGCGCATTGATCTGCAGGCGGTCGGCGCCGTCATCGGTCTTCACATATTCATACACACCAGCCGGGCAGTAGCGCGACTCCGGCCCAGCATAGGTGGCCAGGTTGACATCGACCGGCACGCTGGCGTTCTTCAGCGTCAGGAGGATAGGCTGGTCTTCGGCGTGGTTGGTGTTAGAAATAAACACCGACGACAGGCGGTCGAAGGTCAGCTTGCCGTCCGGCTTGGGATAGTTGATCGGGCTGAACTGGCTGGCCGGCTTCAGGCACTCATGGTCAGCGTGGCTGTGGTGCAGCGTCCAAGGTGCTTTGCCGCGGAACACGATCTGGTCGATACCGGTCATCACGGCGCCCACATACAGGCCCTTGTTCAGCCATGGCTTGACGTTGCGCGCCACGTGCAGTTCTTCGTGCAGCCACGATTGTTCGAATGCTGCCGGATAGGCGCTCAGTTCGTCATGCTGGCGGCTGGCGCCGAGCGCATCGAACACCGCTTGCGCGGCCAGCATGCCGGATTTGATGGCGGCATGGCTGCCCTTGATGCGGCTCATGTTCAGGAAGCCGGCGTCGCAGCCGAGCAGGGCGCCGCCCGGGAACACCAGCTTCGGCAGCGTTTGCAGACCGCCGGCGGTAATCGCGCGGGCGCCGTAGGAAATCCGATTGCCGCCTTCGAAGAAGCTCTTGATCGCTGGATGGGTCTTGTAGCGCTGGAATTCTTCGTACGGCGACAGATACGGGTTTTCGTAGTTCAGACCGACCACATAGCCGACCATGACCTGGTTGTTTTCCAGGTGGTACAGGAAGGAACCGCCATAGGTCTTGCTG
>JBGSBQ010000321.1:0-4961 GCA_041730475.1 Sphingomonadaceae bacterium | reverse complement strand
CCTTCAGCGAGGCCACCGGGCCCTGGGTCAGCGTCAGGTCGATCGGGCCATTCAGATCGACGCTGGTGACCTCGCCATCGAGCTTGCGCACTTCGCCGGTCAGTACCCGGCCACCGGCATTCGGGGCCCGGTTATAGCCATAGGCGCGCAGCATGCTGTAACTGATGCCAATCAGCAGGAAGGACAGCAGCAGCAGGCTGGTGCCGATTTTCAATAAGGATCGTGAGTTCATCGCGCAATGCTCCTAGTGGCCGCGCAGCAGCGACAGATTCATCGCCACGTAACGTTTGATACCGACCAGCGTGTACCGGGTCACCACCAGACTCAGCAGACATAAAGCGATACCCGCCAGTACCAGCCCCATGCCGATGAAGCCCTGACTGGTGCGCGAGCGGTTGTCGTAATCGGACGTGATGTGCAGGTCGCCATTGGCAACCGCCTCGGCGCGCTCCAGCAGCTTGCCGGAGCCGCCGCCATCCTCGGCCGGCGGTGCGCTGGGCTCCTTGAACAATTGAACGCCCATGCTGGAAATGGTCATGCGCGCTTCCATCGAAGGATCATCGCTGCCGTCGCCATCGCCGTCGGCATGCAGGATCAGCTGGCGCAGCGGCCCTTGCAGCGCCACTTCGGTCTGCCCGGACAGGGCACTGGCGGTGACCGCCACGCCACCGATGTAAAACGTGAACGCACACAGATACATGGTCAGCAGCAGCGCCGCATAGACCATGGCGGGTATCACCATGAACAGGTTGAAGATGGCCAGGCCGATCAGCGATACCAGCATGCGCGCCAGATTGGTCGGGGTCTTGCGTTCCGTGAAGGCGTGCAGATGTATGCTGGCGCGCAGGCCCATGGCAACTTTGCGTGGCTCGTCCAGCCCCTGCGCGATTTCTGCTTCGCTGCGGCCGGCGGTCAGGCCGTCGATGAAGCGCTGTTCATAATCGGCCAGGGTGCTGGCTACCGTCTCCGGCGGCAGACCGGTCATGGCCTGACGAAGGGCGGTGAGATATTCCTGCTTGCTCATATGCTAAGGCCCGTCTCAGTGTATAGGCTGGGCCAGCGCCATGGCGGCGGCCGGCGCGGTCTCAAGCTGGACAATCGCGAACGTGCTGGCGCTCACCAGTGCCAGCACAGCGAAGGTTTTGATGCTGAGCGAAAGATTCATTTTAGTTCCCTTGGGGAATGCCCCGGTTGCGGCTTTTGTCGATGATGTGACTGTACGCAAGCGCAGTTCGCTCTGCCACTGACTTGCGACAGGATGCAAGAAACGTGGGGCAGGCGACAAAAACCGGCTACCGGGACGTCGTCTGCCAGAGTGTGGCGGCGGCGGCGGCGCCACTGCGGACCGCCGATTCCAGCGTCGCCGGGTAGTCGCTGGCGGTGTAGTCACCGGCGATCGCGAGGCCGTGCAAGCCGGTGGCGTTGCCCGGACGGATCAGGCCGGGCGCGCAGGCGAAGGTGGCCCGCTTCTCCGTGATCACCTTGCTCCACAGCGGTTGCCGCAAGCCGGGCAGGCGTAGCACGTCGGCCAGCTGGGCCGCGATGGCGGCCGCCAGCGCCGCTTGACCCAGCGCTGCCGCGCTGCCGGAGGCGCTGACCACCACCGCCAGCAAGCCAGTCTGGCGGGCATCGAGCTGGCCGCGGTCGAACACAAACTGGCCCCATTGCTGGCTGGCCGCATCGTCGATCAGCGCGTAAAACGGCAGCGCCAGTCGCACTGCCGCGTCGTACTGCAGGTAGCAGGTGGTGATGGCTTCGGGCGCAAACGAGGCCATGCTGGCGCGCAGGGCGCTGGTGTCATGGCCCGGCAAATGCTGCAACAGCGTGGCGGCAGTGGCCGCTGGTGTGGCCAGCACGACGCCGTCGAAGCGGGCATTCCAGCTACCACCGACGGCTTCGCCGCTGACGTCGAGTTGCCATTGGCCATCGGCAACGGCGTGCAGTGCCTGTACTTTGGCGCCGCTGCGGACGGTGCCGCCATGGGCCAGCACGTAGGTGGCGGCTGCCGCCGGGAATAATTCGGTCAGATCAGTGCGCGGCAGCAGCATGTCGGACGCGCTGCGCCGTGCGCCCAGGCTGTCGCGCAGCACATTCAGGAAAATCTGCGCCGAGGCGCGTTCAGGTGGCGTATTCAAGGCCGCCAGGCACAAGGGACGCCACATCAGCTGGATCAGGCGCGGGGTCTGGTCGAAGCGCTCCAGCAGTTCAGTGACGCTGCAATCGTGGTGCAGGCGCCAGTCCATCCAGCGCGCCGTGGTCGAGAAACGGGCCAGACTGAGCTTGTCTTCGCGCTGCAAGCCCTTGGCACGCAGCAGTGCACCCAGCAAATGCAAGGGCGCAGGCAGACGCGGGGCGACGAAATCCATGCCGCCGGAGTCGGGCGGATAGCGCATTTGCAGGGGCAGCGTCAGCAGCGCCTGCTGCAGGTCGATGCCGACCAGTTGCATCAGACGCAGCGTGTCGCGGTAGGCGCCCAGCAGGATGTGCTGGCCGTTGTCGAGGTGTTTGTGATCGGTGGTGACGCGGCGCGCGCGGCCGCCGAGCACGCGGGCCGCTTCAAACAGCGTGACTTGATGGCCGGCGCGCGCCAGTTCCACGGCGGCTGCGCAGCCGGCCCAGCCGCTGCCGACCACGGCAACCGTGCGGCCGGCGCGGACGGCCGTTTTAACCACGGACGTAGGTCTTCCACGCCAGCCACAACTTGCGAATCGGCGTCAGCGAGATGCGCTGCTTCAGCACGTGGTAGCCGTCGGCTTCCACTTCCTTCAGCAGGGTACGGTAGATCGCGGCCATGATCAGGCCGGGGCGTTGCGCGCGCCGGTCTTCCTTGGGCAGCAGCGCGAACGCGTCGTCATAGGCTTGCTGGGCGCGCGCGCACTGGAAGGCCATCAGCTGGCTGAAGTTGTCGGTGTGGCGCGCATTCAGCAGGTCGGCGGCGGTGACGCCGAATTGTTGCAACTCGTTGATAGGCAGGTAGATGCGGCCTTTGCGCGCATCTTCGCCGACGTCACGGATGATGTTGGTCAGTTGGAAAGCATGGCCCAGCTTCTCTGCATATTGCAGGGTTTCAGGGCGGGTCGCACCAAAGATGCTGGCCGACAGGATGCCAACCACGCTGGCCACGTGCCAGCAGTACTTGCTCATCGCCGGATAGTCGAGGTAACGGGTCTGGTTCAAGTCCATTTCCATGCCGTCGATGATGGCCTGTAAATGCTGCTCTTGCAGATGGTAGACCGTCAGATGTGGCTGTAGCGCCAGCGTGACCGGGTGCGACTGCTGGCCCTGGTACATGCCCGAGATCTCCTTGCGCCACCAGGCCAGCTTGATGCGGGCCACCGATTCGTCCGTGCATTCATCGACGGTGTCGTCGACCTCACGGCAGAAGGCGTACAGCGCGGTGATGGCGCGGCGCCGTTCCGGTGGCAGGAACAGGAAGCTGTAGTAAAAACTGGAACCGCTGGCAGCGGCTTTCTGTTGGCAGTATTCGTCGGGGGACATAGTCAAAAAGCAAGGGTGAGGCGATCAAGACCGCTATTCTATAGGGGATAGCCATGCCCGGAGGATGGCTTTTACTAATTACGCAGTGACAACGACGTTTTTCAGTTGCTTCTTCATCTGCAGGGCGCGCCAGAAGATGGTCCACCAGTCTTTTTTCTGCAATTGCGGGCGGCAGCGGAACACATCGTATTCGACGGCTTCGATCGCTTCCAGAATGCGCAGTCCACCCTGTACCACCATGCGCAACTCGAAACCGATGCGGCCCGGCAGGCGCAGCGCCAGCGGCGCGCCGCTGAGCAGCAAGGCGCGGGCCCGTTCCACTTCAAACTTCATCAGCGAGCGCCAGCGCGGGCGGGCGCTCGGATGATCCAGCGCCGCCGGTGACACCGCAAAGCGGCTCAGGTCTTCCAGCGGAATGTAGATGCGCTCCTTGTGGATGTCGATGGCCACATCCTGCAGGAAGTTAATCAGTTGCAGGGCGCTGCAGATGGCGTCCGAGTCGCGCACATTGTCGTCGTCGGCCGCGCCATACAGGGTCAGCATCAGCAAGCCGACCGGGTTGGCCGAGCGTGCGCAATAGTCGAGCAGGTCCGCATAGCTGGTGTAGCGATGCACCAGCACGTCCTGCTTGAACGCGGACAGCAGGTCAAACATGGGACGGGTTGGTAACTGGTAATCCTGGATCACCTGCGCCAGTTTCTGGAACATCGGTTGCGGCCCCGGCGCGCCGCGTTCGATCGCCGTCAGTGCCGCTTCATAAGCTGACAGTGCTGCCAGCCGTTCTTCGGGCGCGGCGTCCCCTTCGTCGGCCAGATCATCGGCACTGCGGGCAAAAGCGTAAATTGCCTCGACGGCCGGGCGCAAGCGGCGGGGCAGCAAGATAGAGGCAACGGGGAAGTTCTCGTAGTGATCGACGGACATAAAAACAGTATGAAAGGGCGCTGGTATATTAATGACGCAGAAGTCATTTACAGTCTGATGAGCCCGGATTATAATTAATTAACGGAAAGTCATTTATTTCCAGCTTGTAATGGTAGTGCCATCTTGAAACGAGAGCAAGTTACTCGCCCATCTAGAGACAACAAAGGATAGCCCCGTGGTCGACTCGCAAAACACGCGCCCGAATTATCGCCTCCGTTCCACGTTGCTGACCATGCTGGTCGTGGCGGGAGCGTTGACGGCCTGCTCAAAACCCGCCGAAAAGACCGAAGACGTGCGTCCGGTCCGAGCCATTGTACTGGCCAGCAGTGATATCGATGTAAATGCCGAGTTTTCCGGCGAAGTCCGGGCCCGCGTCGAATCGAAGCTGGGCTTCCGGGTCGGCGGCAAGATCGTCGCCCGCAAGGTCGATGTGGGCACGCTGGTACAGCGCGGGCAGCTACTGATGCAGCTCGATCCGCAGGATTTGAAATTGTCCGAAGCACAGGCCTTGGCCGGCTTGCGGGCGGCCGAGACCAGCCGCG
>JBGSBQ010000320.1:0-4961 GCA_041730475.1 Sphingomonadaceae bacterium | reverse complement strand
GCCGCGCGAGATGTACTGGGAGGCCAGTGTGACATTCGCCGTCAGCGGGGACGCCGCCACGGGCGTCTCGGTGGCCAGCTGCGCGTGGACGGGAACGGCGAGCATTAGGGCCAGCGCGGTGACGGAGCTTGCAATGAGAGTCTGACGCATGATGCGGATACCTCTGACTAAGTGGGGAGAATGTTACGTCCCTAGCATAGTCATAGTCACAATTGTCCGTCAATCAATCTGTCTACTACACAGCGGTTCAAATGCATTAAAGCAAGATAAAACAACATATCTTCTATGTAATGATCAATCTGTCGGGCTAGCTGCAGTGCGGGGTTGAACCTCGTGGTTGTGGCGCTAGCCGGGAGCAGCTAGCCTGCTCCCGGTTGCCAGCGGGTGCTCTATTGAGCCGAGGGGAAGCTGAACACTGCTCCCTCGCGCACGCCGGCCGATGGCCAGCGCTGCGTGATGGTCTTGCGCCGCGTATAGAAACGCACACCGTCCGGGCCGTACGCGCCCAGATCACCGAACAGCGAGCGCTTCCAGCCGCCGAATGAGTGATAGGCCACCGGCACCGGCAACGGTACGTTGACGCCCACCATGCCAACCTGGATATTGTCCGTGAAATAGCGCGCCGCTTCCCCATCGCGGGTGAAGATGCAGGTGCCGTTGCCATATTCATGGGCGTCGACCAGATCCATCGCCTGCTGCAGCGTCTGTACCCGCACCACGCCCAGTACCGGGCCAAAAATCTCTTCCTGATAGATCTTCATGCCGGGCTGGACCCGGTCAAACAGGCAGGGACCGAGATAATAGCCATCTTCATAGCCGGCGGCGACCTTGACGTTGCGGCCATCGACCACCAGCGTCGCGCCTTCGGCAACGCCCTGCTCCACATAGCCGACCACTTTCTCGAAATGCTGCCGCGTGACCAGCGGCCCCATATCGTTGCTGGCATCGGTGCCGGGTCCAACCCGCATCTTGTTGATTTCTGCCGTCAGCCCGGCAATCAGGGCATCCGCAGCGGCGTCGCCGACGGCGACCAGCAGCGGGATTGCCATACAGCGCTCGCCGCAGGAACCATAGGCCGCACCCATCAGCGCGGTGACGGCCATGCCGATGTCGGCATCCGGCATGACGATGGCGTGGTTCTTGGCACCGCCCAGTGCCTGCACCCGCTTGCCATGCGCGGTGCCGGTGGCGTACACATATTCGGCGATCGGCGTCGAACCGACGAAGCTGACCGCTTGGACCCGCTTGTCGGTCAGCAGCGTATCGACCGCTTCCTTGCCGCCATTGACGACATTCAGCACGCCCGCTGGCAGGCCGGCCTCCAATGCCAGTTGGGCAATCAGCAGCGTCGACGAGGGATCGCGTTCCGATGGTTTCAGCACGAAGGTATTGCCGCAGGCGATGGCCAGTGGCCACATCCACAACGGCACCATGGCCGGGAAGTTGAACGGCGTGATACCGGCGACGACGCCCAGCGGCTGCATCTCGTTCCAGGAATCGATGGCCGGGCCGACGTTCTTGCTGTGCTCGCCCTTCAGCAGTTCTGGCGCGTAGCTGGCGTATTCAATGTTTTCGATGCCGCGCTGCAGTTCGCCCATGGCGTCGCTCAGCACTTTGCCGTGCTCAGCGGTGATCAGCTGGCAGATCTGGTCTGCATGCTGTTCCAGCAATTGCTTCAGGCGGCTCATGACACGTGCGCGCTTCAATGGCGGCGTGGCCTTCCATGCCGGGAAGGCGGCCTGCGCCGAGGCGATCGCCGCCTCCACCGTCTGCTGGTTGGCTAATAATACTTGCTTGCTGCTGGCGCCAGTGGCCGGGTTGTATACCGCCTGCGTGGCGCCGCCTTCGGTGATGACTTTGCCGTCGATCAGGTGGCCGACGATGTGTTCGGATTGCATGAAGTAACCTTGTGATGAGTTATGTTGAATTAAGCAGTTTCGCGGATGGCTTCGCCGAGCGCGCAGATCAGACGGTCGATGTCGTCTTTTTCCGCGATGAAGGGGGGAGCCAGTTGGATGGTGTCACCGCCGTAGCGGACGTAGAAGCCCTTTTTCCAGCATTTCATGGCAATTTCGTATGGGCGGCGCGCCGGTTCGCCGGGCAGTGCAGCGATGGTGAAACCCGCTGCCAGGCCATAGTTGCGGATATCGGTGATGTGCGGTTCGCCCTTCAGGCTGTGGACTGCCTGTTCGAAGTGCGGCGCCAGTGCCTGTACCCTTCCGATCATGTCCTCGCTGACCAGTACGTCCAGCGCGGCCAGACCGGCAGCGCACGCCACCGGGTGGGCGGAGTACGTGTAACCGTGCGCAAACTCTACCATGTATTCCGGCCCGCCCTGCGCCATAAACGTGTCATAGATTTCCTTGCTGGCAAGTACTGCTCCCAGTGGCTGGGTGCCGTTGGTGATCTGTTTGGCGACATTCATGATGTCCGGCGTGACCCCGAAGGCCGCGGCCGCCGTGTAGGCGCCGGCGCGGCCAAAACCGGTGATCACTTCATCGAAAATCAGCAGGATGTTGTGCGCATCGCAAATCTGGCGCAAACGTTGCAGATAACCGTGTGGCGGAATCACCACGCCAGCCGAACCGGAGAATGGTTCGACGATGACGGCAGCGATATTCGACGCGTCATGCAGGGCGATCAGGTCCAGCAGTTCGTCGGCCAGCTCCACGCCGTGCGGTGGCAGGCCGCGTGAGAACGCATTTTCCGCAAGCAGTGTATGCGGCAGGTGATCGGCCTGTATGCCCTGCCCGAACAATTTGCGGTTGCCGACAATGCCGCCCACCGAGATGCCGCCGAAATTGACGCCGTGATATCCCTTCTGGCGGCCAATCAGCAAGGTTTTGCTGGCCTGACCTTTGGCACGCCAGTAGGCGCGGGCCATTTTCAGCGAGGTATCGGCGGATTCGGAGCCAGAACCGGTAAAGAATACGTAGTCGAGGCCGTCCGGCGTCAGCTCCTTGATGCGGTTGGCCAACGCAAACGACTGCGGGTGGCCGAACTGGAACGCGGGCGCGTAGTCTAGCGTCGCGATCTGTTTGCTGACCGCTTCGGTAATGCGCGGATCGCTGTGACCGAGGCCGCAGCACCACAGTCCGGACAGGCCGTCGAAAATCTGGCGGCCGTCATTGTCGGTGTAATAGCAGCCTTTGCCGCCGACGATGATGCGCGGTTCGGCCTTGAAGTTGCGGTTGCCGGAAAACGGCATCCAGTGCGCTTCCAGCCATGCGGCGTCGGTACGTTGTTCAGCTTGTTTCATGTCCTTCTCCTGTAGGAATCGCGTAACTGGACTTGATTCTAGGGTAAGATTTCACTTCTATATTTATCTCGATATCAATGTTTAGTTAGTGATCTATGAAAGTAAAAGCCAAGGCAGTGCTGGGGCAGCTCAGCGATATGGATTTTCGGTTGTTGCAAGTGTTCCGCAGCGTCGTCGATTGCGGCGGCATGGCTGCGGCCGGGCTGGAACTGAATATCGGCATCTCGACCGTCAGCAAGCACATCAAGGACCTTGAGGACCGCCTGAAACTGACGCTGTGCAGCCGTGGCCGGGGCGGCTTTGCGCTGACGGCGGAGGGTGAGCGGATTTATCAGGAGACCCAGCGCTTGCTGGCATCGGCCGACGCTTTCCGCAGCAGTGTGGACGAGATTCATCAGCGCATGGGTGGCCAGTTGCAGGTGGCGGTGTTCGATAAGACGGCCAGCAACCCAGCCTGTCGTATCAGCGCGGCGATTGCCCTGTTCGTCGAACAGGCACCTGACGTGGCGCTGAATTTCCATGTGGCCACGCTGAATAGGATAGAGCGCGGCGTCATCGATGGTCAGTTCCAGATCGGAATCATTCCGGCCCATCGCAGTTCGGACAGCCTGAGCTATGACACCCTGTTTGGCGAGACCATGCTGTTGTATTGCGGCGCGCAACATCCGCTGTTCCCGCAGCAGGACGATAGCCTCGACTGGAATGCCGTGCGCAGTAGTCAGTTCGCCGGCCTCGGCTATCACTCGCCGAACATGGAGCTGAGTCAACAGCTTCGGCTGCCCCGCAAGGCCACCGGCTTTGACCAGGAATCGATCGCTACCTTGATTTTATCGGGAAAGTATCTGGGCTTTTTGCCGGACCATTATGCCCGTGGCTTTGTGGCCGATGGTCGTATGCGCGCGCTGCGCCCCGAGCTGTTTCATTACGAATGCGAGTTTGTGGCGATATCACGGGGCTCGCCCCGCCCCTCGCGGGTGGCGCGCGCATTCCGTGACTGCTTGCGTCAGGCCCATGGCCTGGGTATCGCCGGCTCGCGCTAAAAAAACACTTAAAAAAGCAACATCATCGGACCGCGATCTGCATGATAATAAGAAACAGTTGCCTCCTCAAAACTAACCAAAAATACCTCCTATGACTATAACCAAGCGCTTGATTTTCACCCTGTCGGTGGCCCTGCTGGGCTTGATATTCGTCGGCGCCGACGGCCTGATGCAGTTGTCCAACGCCCAGCAGCGGTTTGAATTGGTGCAGGCTCGCCTGATACCAAGTGTTGCCGGTCTGAATAGCGCCAAGGGCGCATTGGCTGACAGTCGCCTCGCTGGCTACCGTTTATCGGTGTTTTCCAACTTGACCGACAAGACTGCGCTGGACAAGGCGTACAACGATGCCCATGCCAAGTTCGATGAAGTGATTGCGACCTATGAGAAGGAACACGTGTATGACGCTACCGACCGCAAGTTGCTGGAGGCCGACCGGGTCAATATGGCGGCCTACCGCACTGCGCTGAAGCCGTTTGTGGACGCCTCGCATGCCGGTGACATGGATGGCGTGCGCGCCACGCTGGTGGCCGGTACGCCGCTGGCCCTGTCGGCCGCTGGCGTCAAGAAGGGACTCGATGAACATATCGCCTACCTGAACAAGGAAATCGAGCAAGTCCACACCGATAACGTTGCCGCCTACAAGAATGCGCGCAACGTGATGG
>JBGSBQ010000319.1:0-4981 GCA_041730475.1 Sphingomonadaceae bacterium | reverse complement strand
GAGCAAACGAATCAGATACGACTGATCGAGGGCCCCCAGCATGCCCTGCACCGCTTCCAGCGTCACCGCCCCGGCCGCATAGGCAATCGCCTGATCGGTCAGCGACAGCGCATCGCGCATCGAACCGTGCGCACCGGCGGCCAGCAAGCGCAGTGCCGGCGCTTCGAAACTGATGCCTTCCTGTCCCAGAATATTGTCCAGATGGCCGATGATATGGCCGGGCGGCATCTGCTTCAGATTGAATTGCAGACAGCGCGACAGCACCGTCACGGGAATTTTCTGCGGATCGGTGGTCGCCAGAATGAATTTGATATGCGCGGGCGGCTCTTCCAGCGTCTTCAACATGGCGTTGAAGGCGTGGTTGGTCAGCATGTGCACCTCATCGATCATATAGACCTTGAAGCGCGCATTGCTCGGTGCGTACACCGCCTGCTCCAGCAGTTGCGCCATCTCATCAACGCCCCGATTCGACGCCGCATCCATCTCGATATAGTCGACAAAGCGGCCGGCATCGATCGCCGTGCACGCTTCGCATACGCCGCACGGCGTGGCCGTGATACCGCGTGCCATCCGGGCCGATGCAATTGAGCGACTTGGCCAAAATGCGCGACAGCGTGGTCTTGCCCACGCCCCGGGTCCCCGTGAACAGATACGCATGGTGCAAGCGGCCACTGTGCAAGGCATGCGTCAGCGCGCGCACGACGTGCTCCTGGCCGACGAGCGTTTCAAAATTACGGGGGCGGTATTTACGGGCGAGGACTTGATAGGACATGCTGGGATTTTACCGTAGATAGCGTGAAGTGCGGGTCTCGCCTGCGCCGCTCGGTGCCGCAACGTCAGGTGTGACAAAGGGTCAATTGTAACAAGGCACGACCGGGTTTGGTAAGTTGCGCGGGATGGCCTACAATTTGTTTTTCTTTTAACATGACAAAAATGAAAAAACTTGCCTTGCTGCCCCTGCTGGTCCTGTCCCTGCACGCCCACGCCGACGAGCGCGAGTGGGTGCCGTATAAAAAGCTGATCGAAGAACTGCGGCTTGACAAGTATTACGCGATTCCGGCGGCCGAACGCGACAAGCTGACCATGTTTGTCACCATCAAGCCGCAGAATAAAACCATCAAACCATCCGAGGTCGTATTAACCGTCGTGGACGGCGACCAGCGTCATCCGCTGCCGGCGCTGTCGCCCGACTTCCGCATGGCGCTGACGCCCAATCCGAAGTGGATGAACGGCGATATCAAAATCCTGACCAGCCTGCCCAAGAGCGAAAAATCGGCGCCGGGCTGGGATGTCACCACGCCCCTGCCCGACGGCCTGCAATGGCCGTATGCCCAAGTGATGGGTGGCGTGCCGCAGATGAATCAGGCGATCAAGAAAATGGCCGGCGCGCTGAGCATGTTCGCGCCCAGCGTCAAGGTGGTGGTATTCAAGTTCAATAAGCCAGCGCAGCTGAAAATCGACGCCAAGGACGGTATCAAGACCTACAGCACCGATGCCAAGCTGCACATCAAGCTGAAACCGGAAGCCAGCTGGCTGAAGGAGAATCCGCTGGTGATCGCGTCCGAGCGCCCCTACGAAGCAGAACTGGACAGTGAATAAACAAAAAAAGCTACCGAAAGGTAGCTTTTTAAGTATCCCGAAGGAGGCGAGCCTGATCTGCGGCACTTATGGGTAACAGCCGTGGCTGCTTCGTTCCCGACCTGACCAGGTTAGCCGTGCCACAATGCGCAGGGGCCCGCCAGCTGCAATTATATCCTACAGCCCCAACTCCTGCCAAATTTGATCGACCCGTGCTTTCACGGCCGGCGTCATGCTGATCGTGGTACCCCACTCGCGGCTGGTCTCGCCCTGCCACTTGTTGGTCGCATCGATGCCCATCTTGCTGCCCAGCCCGCTGACCGGCGACGCAAAATCCAGGTAATCAATCGGCGTGTTGTCGACCAGCGTGGTGTCGCGGGTCGGATCGACGCGGGTCGTAATGGCCCAGATCACTTCCTTCCAGTCCCGCACATTGACGTCCTCATCGACGACCACGATGAACTTGGTGTACATGAACTGGCGCAGGAAGCTCCACACGCCGAACATCACGCGCTTGGCATGGCCCGGGTACTGCTTCTTGATCTGCACCACCGCCATCCGATAGCTGCAGCCTTCCGGCGGCAGGTAGAAGTCGGTGATCTCGCTGAATTGCTTTTGCAGCAGCGGAATGAACACCTCGTTCAGCGCCAGCCCCAGCACCGCCGGTTCATCCGGCGGCTTGCCCGTGTACGTCGAGTGATAAATCGGATCGCGCCGCATCGTGATGCGGTCGATGGTGAACACCGGGAACGAGTCCTGCTCGTTGTAATACCCGGTGTGATCGCCATACGGCCCTTCCAGCGCATGCTCGTAGCCGGACGGATGGTTCTCGTCCGGGTAGATATGGCCTTCCAGCACGATCTCAGCCGAGGCCGGCACGCGCAACTCGCTGCCGATCGCCTTGACCAGCTCGGTACGACTGCCGCGCAGCAGACCGGCGAACTGGTATTCTGACAGGCTATCCGGTACCGGCGTCACCGCCCCTAATATAGTGGCGGGATCGGCACCCAGCGCCACGCAAATTGGATACGGCTGGCCCTTGTTCTGCAGCGTATGCTCGCGGAAGTCCAGCGCACCGCCGCGATGCGACAGCCAGCGCATGATGACCTTGTTCGGCCCCAATACCTGCTGGCGATAAATGCCGAGGTTCTGGCGCTTCTTGTTCGGCCCCTTGGTAATCACCAGCCCCCAGGTAATCAGCGGCGCCACATCGCCCGGCCAGCAATGCTGGATCGGCAATTTGGCTAGATCCACGTCCGCCCCCTCCCAGACGATCTCCTGGCACGGCGCGCCCCGTACTTCCTTGGGTGCCATGTCCCACACCGCCTTGACGAGCGAACCCATGCCCATCAGGTCCTTGAAGCCCTTGGGCGGTTCCGGCTCCTTCAGGCGCGCCAGCACATGGCCGATTTTGCGCAGCTCACTGACATCTTCAGCGCCCATGCCGAGCGCCACGCGGCGCGGCGTACCGAACAAATTTCCCAGCACCGGAATGCTGTGACCGGTCGGCTGTTGGAACAGCAAAGCGGGCCCGGCGGCGCGCAAAGTGCGGTCGCAGATCTCCGTCATCTCCAAATACGGCGAAATTGGCATCGAAATGCGCTTAAGTTCGTCCATTTGTTGCAGTTGAGAAATAAAATCTCGCAGATCGGAATATTTCATCGGTTTTTAATATTTTCTTACAATGGGGTTCACTGTTTAAATAAACAGCACAAGTGTTTGATTTTATTGGTTTTACGTGCAAAGCAAGTAAAAAAGTTAGATTTATAAGTTATAGCTTTGCTCCGCGTTAGTATTGACTAGATATAAAACGGCTTCTACAATTTGCCCTACTTGAAGAGGACATGGTCCAGGACCACTTAACGTTGTCACTCATTCATTCACGGAGTCGGGGCTCCACATGACATTTTAAGGAGTGTTTTCAAAAGGCGTCTGCCTTACCCCCGAGCAAAGTTGTATTGCGACTGATCGAATACCTCAGGGAAAGATCTGCTTTAGCAAGCAATGACGGCGTCCAACGCGCGCTCCCAGCGGCGACGGACGATGATATTTCTGATGCACGGCAATTGCATTCTTTTGGCTGCGTTTAGCGCTGGCAGGGAATCGCTTTGACGGACATTTCAGGGGAATTCTATGACCAATCGTTTCATCGGTGCAGCCTCGCCTGCCCACACCATGGCTCGCCAGCCAGCCGCGCAAGGTTTTGCGTCGCGCATTTCGGCCCGTGGCGTCCTGACAACCGCCCAGCATACCTTGTCGATCTTTGGCGTTTCGGCGCTGGTAGTTATTGCAGTCCTGTTTGCCCGCCCTGAACTGCTGAAACAACTGAGCAGCCTGCTCAACACGGCACCGGAAGCGGCGACCGCCGTGACGGCGCCCCCCCTGTCGGACCTGATGGACCCGGCGGCCCGTGCCCAGACGGCCGGCAGCGCCACGCTGACGGCCGAAGAGAAGGCCCTGCTGGGCAATCCCAAGCAACAGCAATGGGTCACCTCCTGGCTGTCCAAGCGCTACCGGGTCGCCGGTGACGCCGCCAACATGCTGGTGTCCACCGCCTATCTGACGGCCCGTGACATCAAGCTCGATCCGCTGCTGATCCTGGCCGTGATGGCGATCGAATCCGGCCTGAATCCGTTCGCGGAAAGCCCGGTTGGCGCACAAGGCCTGATGCAAATCATGTCGAAAGTGCACCACGAAAAATTCCAGGACATGGGCGGCGTGCAGGCGGCGCTCAATCCGGTGGCGAATATTCGCGTCGGCTCGCAGATCCTGAAAGATTATGTGACCCGAGGCGGTTCAGTCGAAGCCGGGCTGAAAACCTATGTCGGCGCGGCGGCGTTTGAAACCGACGATGGCTATGGTGCCCGTGTCATGGCCGAGTACAATCGCCTGAAGCAGGTATCGGCGGGCAAGAAGGTGCCGACCGTGACGCCCGTCATGGCAGCCACTGCGCCCAAGGATGCCACCATCGCCAGTGCGGCGAAAGTCAGCCCGCTTTCACTGGATACCCAGATCGCTGGCCTGTAAGCACAGTTCCACCCGATTGTGAGGCTGCCGGGAGGCGGCCTTTTTTTTGCCTGCAACGCCACGCTCAGCGCGGGCAGGTCGCAATCTGGGTCTTGACCCCATCCCGGAACACATCACGCCCGCCGACCAGCGCATTCGATTGCATCTGCGCACAATAAGTTGATCCCCCGGCACGCACCCGCGTCATCATGCGGCCATCGGGCGTGGTGAAATTTTCCTGCGTGACCCCATCATTGCCGGCGTAAGCGTCGGCCATGCCGCGTGCCAGCCGCGTATCGGCGCGCACCAGCACTTTATCGCGCGGATTCCAGCTTTCCTTGCGCAGCTGCTGGTCCACCGCCCCGGCCCGGCTGCGCAGCGCCTGACGCAGATCCGG
>JBGSBQ010000318.1:0-5003 GCA_041730475.1 Sphingomonadaceae bacterium | reverse complement strand
CCGCGGAAGAAGAATTGCATCTGCTCGTGCACCATGGTGTGCTTGGTCACGGTGTCGACGAATTCTTTCTTCTCGACCGCGTTCGGCAGTTCGCCGTTCAGCAGCAGGTAGCACGACTCCATGAAGTCGGCGTTCACGGCCAGCTGTTCGATCGGGTAACCGCGATATTGCAGTTCGCCTTTGTCGCCGTCGATATAGGTGATCGACGAGTTACATGCCGCAGTCGACATGAAACCTGGGTCATAGGTGAACTTGCCGGTGCCGGCGTACAGTTTGCGGATGTCGATCACGTCAGGACCAACGGTACCCTGGTAAATTGGGAATTCGACCGATGGGCTGCCATCGGAGAACGACAGGGTGGCTTTGTTATCAGAGGTGTTCATGAACTCTTCCTTCTTTGGAGAGATGCGACAAATAAAAAAAACGAAACTTGTACTGGGTTGTCTCTTATGCGCGGCGCAGTCGCTGCAGCAGTGCGTGAACGTGCGGCAGATCGACCTCGCCTTCGGGCTCTTTACGGGCCAGGACCAGATCCATCAGGGCATTGTCCGACAAATCGAGGAGCCGCGTTAACGCGTCCACTTCTTCGTCGGTCAATTCGGTTTCATGCGCATCGAGGAAACGAGTCAGGATGATGTCGTTTTCCAGCAAGCCGCGACGGGCGCGCCAGCGCAGGCGCGTGCGGTTGGCCGGGTCGGACTGATGCGCAGAGGTGTACTGTTCAGTCATGGAATTGCTACTTTACAAGCGCGCCCCAGGTGACCGAAGCGCAGGAACTACGGGGAGCGTCATTCCCGCAGCAGCGGGAACCCATGCGGCGCCACCAACGTGGGGCACCTTAGGTTCCCGCGTGCGCGGGAACGACGCACCAGCTTAGATGGCGCGGCGGACCATCAATTCCTTGATCTTGCCGATTGCCTTGTTCGGGTTCAGACCCTTAGGGCAGACATCGACGCAGTTCATGATCGAGTGGCAGCGGAACAGACGATATGGATCTTCCAGGTTGTCCAGACGGGCGCCGGTGGCTTCGTCGCGCGAGTCGGCGATGAAGCGGTAGGCTTGCAGCAGGCCGGCCGGGCCGACGAACTTGTCCGGATTCCACCAGAACGACGGGCACGAGGTCGAGCAGCACGCGCACAGAATACACTCGTACAGACCGTCGAGCTCTTCGCGCTCGGTCGGCGATTGCAGACGCTCTTTCTCTGGCGGGATCGAATCGTTGATCAGGTATGGCTTGATCGAATCGTACTGCTTGAAGAACTGGGTCATGTCGACGATCAGGTCGCGGATCACCGGCAGACCTGGCAGCGGACGCAGCACGATAGGCTCGGTCAGTTCGTTCAGGTTGGTGGTGCAGGCCAGACCGTTCTTGCCATTGATGTTCATCGCGTCCGAACCGCACACGCCTTCGCGGCACGAACGGCGCAGCGCCAGCGAGTCATCGACGTCCGCCTTGATGCGCTGCAGTGCATCGAGCAGCATCTTGTCGGTGTCTTTCAGTTCAACGGTCAGGTCTTGCATGTACGGCTTCGCATCCTGGTCCGGATCGTAGCGGTAGATTTTAAATTTAAGAGTGCGTGGCATGTTATGAGCCCTTGCTTAGAAAGTACGTGCTTTTGGCTTGAAGGTTTCCACCGTCAATGGCTTGGTGACGACAGGCTTGTAGTCGAGGCGATTGCCTTCGGAGAACCACAGCGTGTGCTTCATCCAGTTTTCATCGTCGCGTACCGGGAAGTCGCTGTGCGCATGCGCGCCACGCGATTCTTTACGGGCCACGGCCGAGCTGATGGTGGCCTTCGCGGTTTCGATCAGGTTGTCCAGTTCCAGCGCTTCCACGCGGGCGGTGTTGAAGACCTTGGACTTGTCCTTGAACGAGACGTGCTTGCGGCGCTCGTCCAGCTTCATGATTTCTTCGTAGCCCGACTTCAGCAGGTCGTCGGTACGGAACACGCCGCAGTACTTCTGCATCGTGGCGCGGATGTCGTTGGCGACGTCCTGCACTTTTTCCGAGCCGGTCGAGTTTTCCAGATTGTTCAGACGGGTCATCGCGTAGTCGGCGGCGTCCTTCGGCAGCGGCTTGTTTTCCTTCTGCTTCAGGTTCGAGGCCACCACGTGGTTACCGGCTGCGCGGCCGAATACCACCAGATCGAGCAGCGAGTTGGTGCCGAGGCGGTTGGCGCCGTGCACCGACACGCAGGCGCATTCGCCGATCGCGTACAGGCCGTTGACGATCTTCTGGGTGCCATCGCCATTCGGCGTGACGACCTGACCGTGAATATTGGTCGGGATACCGCCCATCTGATAGTGAATCGTTGGCACGACTGGAATTGGTTCCTTGGTCGCGTCGACGTTGGCGAACTTGTGGCCGATTTCCAGAATCGATGGCAGACGCTTGGCGATGGTATCGGCACCGATGTGGCGCAGATCCAGCATCACGTGATCCTTGTTCGGACCGCAGCCGCGACCTTCCTTGATCTCCTGGTCCATCGAACGCGACACGAAGTCGCGTGGCGCCAGATCCTTCAGGGTTGGCGCATAGCGCTCCATGAAGCGTTCGCCTTCCGAGTTGATCAGGATACCGCCCTCACCGCGCACACCCTCGGTGATCAGCACGCCCGCGCCGGCCACGCCGGTCGGGTGGAACTGCCAGAATTCCATGTCTTGCAGCGGCAGGCCAGCACGTGCGGCCATACCCATACCGTCGCCGGTATTGATGAAAGCATTGGTCGAGGCAGCGAAGATACGGCCAGCACCGCCGGTGGCGAAGATGGTGGTCTTGGCTTCCAGGATCATGCATTCGCCGGTTTCCATTTCCAGCGCAACGACGCCAACCACGTCGCCTTCGGCGTCACGGATGATGTCGAGCGCCATCCATTCGACGAAGAAGTGGGTACGGGCGCGCACGTTACGCTGATACAGCGTGTGCAGCAGTGCGTGGCCGGTACGGTCAGCAGCGGCGCAAGCGCGTTGCACGGCTTTTTCGCCGAAGTTGGCAGTGTGGCCGCCGAACGGACGCTGATAAATGGTGCCGTCCGGGTTACGGTCGAATGGCATGCCGAAGTGTTCCAGCTCGTACACGACCTTCGGTGCTTCGCGGCACATAAATTCGATCGCATCCTGGTCGCCCAGATAGTCGCCACCTTTAACGGTGTCGAACATGTGCCAGAACCAGCTGTCTTCCGCCATATTGCCCAGCGAAGCACCGATACCACCTTGGGCGGCCACGGTGTGCGAGCGGGTTGGGAACACTTTCGACAGCACGGCGACGTTCAGACCGGCTTCAGCCAGTTGCAGCGAGGCGCGCATGCCGGAGCCACCGGCGCCGACGATTACCGCGTCAAAGCGGCGGGTAGGAATTGCAGATTTGTATGCTGCCACGATTACACGCTCCAGAGAATTTGTACCGACCACACGGCGCAGGCGATCAGCCAGACGATGGTGGCCACTTGCAGGACCAGACGCAGTCCGACGGCCTTGACGTAGTCCATCCAGATGTCACGCACGCCTACCCAGGCGTGGTAGAACAGACCGAACAGGGTCACGGCGCTAATCAATTTGAACCATTGCTGGGCGAACAGACCAGCCCAGCCTTCGTAGGTGAAGTTATTGCCAGTCAGGAAGGCAATCAGCAGGGTGGCGGTGTACAGCACCATCAGCACGGCGGTGACGCGTTGCGCCAGCCAGTCTTTCAGGCCGTAGTGGGCGCCAACGACACGGCGCTTTGGGCCGACATTATTTTGAGCCATCTTAGAACACTCCAAACAGTTTCAGGGCAACGATCAGGGTCAGCGAAGTGCTGACGACCAGCACGCTGGCAGCCGATTTACGGGCCGACAGTTTATCCAGGCCGAAGTGCATGTCCATGAACAAGTGACGCACACCAGCGCAGAAGTGCTGCATGTAACCCCATACCAGGGCCAGGATCACCAGTTTGCAGAGGGGATTAGCAACGATCCCCTGGTAGTAGGCGAAGGAAATTTCCGAGCGCAGGCTGTGCTCCAGCAGATAGAGCACGAATGGCAGCAGCGCAAACATCAGGAAGCCGCTAATGCGGTGCAAGATGGACACGATACCTGCCAATGGCAAGCGGTAGTTGGACAGTTCAGTAACATGGATGTTACGGAATTCGGGCCGTTCTTTTTTTGGTACTTCCCGTACGGCTTCTGACATAACAAAGACCTCCCTAAGCTTAACAAATATTGAGACAGCGATTTTCGCCGATTTTGACACTTATAACCAATATCTATTCTTACATATAACCAAAATACTGTTTGGTCACACCCTGTGCGGCTACTTTCCGTAGCTCAATGTATTACTGCTGCAACAATGCTACCACCGACCGGCAGATCGCGTTTGCTGCGGCCCGAAACGCCAACTGGCGCCCCAGGGTCTCCTCAATTCGGCTCGCTCAGTTCAGCTCATTGTGATAATGATGGCGGTCGGTCGAATACAGCCCGCGCCGCAATTCAACCGCCTTGTCGCCGTAGGTGTAGGAGACCCGCTCCGACGCCAGCAAAGGCGTGCCGGGGGCGATCTGGAGCAGCCCGGCCGCCCCCTCATCCGCCACCACGGCCCGTATTTTCTCGGTGGCCCGTATCATGCGGGTGCCGAATTCTGATTCGAACAGGCCATACATCGGCCCCTTGTAATCTTCCAGCCGCTCGGCAGTCAGACCCTTGAAGGTCGCGCCCGGCAGCCACAGCTCTTCGATAATGGTCGGCACCCCGTCGAATGCCTGCACCCGTTTGATGAAGACCACGGCATCGCCCGATTTCAGGTCCAGCAGGCGCGCCACATCAGCCGGCGCGCGCAGGCGGCGCACCTCGACGATACGGCTTTCCGGATAGTGCGGCACGCCCTCGTCCGGCATCAGGCGCAGGAAGCGGAACTGGGCCCGCGCTTCATGGTGGGTTGCAACAAAAGTGCCCTTGCCCTGCTTGCGCAGTACCAGATTCTCGGCTGCCAGCTCATCGATGGCCTTGCGCACCGTGCCCTGACTGACC
>JBGSBQ010000317.1:0-5015 GCA_041730475.1 Sphingomonadaceae bacterium | reverse complement strand
CAAATACGTGCGGCATTACAACGGGGGGACAGCGCACACTCGCTTATCCCGCCGCTAGTGCTAGACTATATTGAACAACATAATCTATACAAAAGCTAAATGGACATCAAAAAACTGCAATCCCTCGTCGTTGACGCCCTCGAAGACGTCAAGGCCCAAGATATCGCCCTGTTCGATACCACCCACCTGACCAGTCTGTTCGACCGTATCGCCATCGCGTCCGGTACCTCGAACCGCCAGACCAAGGCGCTGGCCGCCTCGGTGCGCGACAAGGTCAAAGCTGCCGGCGGCGACGTCTACGGCATGGAAGGTGAAGACACCGGTGAATGGGTGCTGGTCGATCTGGGCGACATGATCGTCCACATCATGCAGGCACCGATCCGCGCTTACTACCGTCTGGAAGAGATCTGGGGCGACAAGCCGGTCAAGCTGGGCGCCGCCAAGCGCAAGTCGACCAAGGAAGGCGAAGAAGCCGCCGCACCGAAGAAGATCAGCAGCCACCTGGCCGCCGGCAAGAAGGCAGTCGATGCCAGCCCGGTCGTCGAGAAAAAGGCCGCCGTGCGCAAGACCGTCGCCAAGACCACCGTTACCAGCGCCACCGCGAAAAAGCCGGCCGCCAAGAAAGCTGCCGTGCCAGCCGGTAAAACCATCAAGGTCGGCAAGACCAAGAGCGCCGTCGCCGCTGCGGAAGTACTGAAAGCACTGCCGCCTAAGCGTAAAGTCGCCAAGCCTAGCGCCGATGAAGCTCCGGTCAAGACCGTCATCAAGCGTATCAAAAAAGTCGCTGATTCCGAGTAAAGCGAATGCAGCTCATCATCGCTGCGGTCGGCCATAAAATGCCGGCCTGGATAGAAACCGGCTTCGCCGAATACGCGAAACGGATGCCGCCGGAACTCAAGATCGTGCTGAAGGAAATCAAGCCGGTCGACCGTTCCGGCAGCAAGACGGCGGCCACCGCGATGGCGCTCGAACGCGAGCGCATCGAGGCCGCGCTGCCCAAGTCGGTGCGCATCATCGCGCTCGATGAACGCGGCAAGGACCTGACCTCGGTCGGCCTGTCGCAGCAGCTCGAAGCGTGGCAGCAGGACGGGCGCGACACCGCCTTCCTGATTGGCGGCGCCGATGGCCTCGATCCGGAACTGAAGGCACGCGCCGAAGGCTTGATCCGCATCTCCAGCATGACCCTGCCGCATGGCATGGTGCGGGTGCTGCTGGCCGAGCAGCTGTACCGGGCCTGGTCGATCACACAAAACCACCCGTACCACCGCGTCTGACGCGCGACTCACGATGAAACCGGTCGATAAAATCATTTACCTTGCGTCGAAAAGTCCGCGCCGGCGTGAGTTGCTGCGTCAGGTCGGCATCGACTTCGAACTGCTGCTGCTGCTGCGCAGTGACGGCCCGCGTGGGCCGGACGTTACCGAGGCAGTGCTGGCGGGCGAAGCGCCGCTCGATTACGTGGCGCGGGTGGCACGCGAAAAGGCCGCCTTTGCCGCGCAAATCATGCAACAACGCCGCATGCCACCGCGCATCGTGCTGTCTGCGGACACCACTGTCACCGTAGATGGCGCCATCCTCGGTAAGCCGGCCAATACCCGCGAAGCAGTCACCATGCTGGAGCAGCTGTCGGGCCGCAGCCATCAGGTGATGACGGCGGTGGCAGTGCAGTTTGGCGCCATCGCCCACCATCTGGTGCAAACCTCGGAAGTGCGCTTTGGCGTGCTGTCGCCGGCCGCCATCGCGGCCTACTGCGCCAGTACCGAACCGTATGACAAGGCCGGCGGCTACGGTATTCAGGGCAGCGCCGCGCTGTTCGTCGAACACATCGCCGGCAGTCATTCCGGCATCATGGGCTTGCCCCTGTATGAGACCGCGCAGCTGCTGCGGCAAGCCGGTTTGCCGCTACCGTAAGCGCCGTGTATGATCGTCGTTCGCCGCACTATCCCGGCAGCCGGCCAACGAGACCCAAATGACTGAAGACATCCTGATCAACATCACGCCCCAGGAAACGCGCGTCGCGCTGATCCTGCAGGGCGCGGTGCAAGAGCTGCACATTGAGCGCACCCTGACCCGCGGACTGGCCGGCAACGTCTATTCCGGCAAAGTGGTACGGGTGCTGCCCGGCATGCAATCGGCCTTCATCGACATCGGCCTGGAGCGGGCTGCCTTCCTGCACGTGGCCGACATCTGGGAAGCCCGTCCGCACGACGGCAGCCAGAATGCGGTACCGACCCCGATCGAGAAGATCCTGTTCGACGGTCAGGTGCTGACGGTGCAGGTGATCAAGGACCCGATCGGCACCAAGGGCGCGCGCCTGTCGACCCAGATCTCGATCGCCGGCCGCATGCTGGTCTACCTGCCGCAAGACACCCACATCGGCATCTCACAGAAGATCGAAAAGGAATCCGAACGCGAAGCACTGCGTACGCGTTTGCAAAACCTGCTGCCAGCCGACGAAAAAGGCGGCTACATCGTGCGTACCCAGGCCGAAGACGCGTCCGACTCCGACATCGCAGCCGACGTCGAATACCTGCGCAAGACCTGGGCCTCGATCTGCAACGGCGCCCGCACCAAGCCTGCCACCACGCTGCTGCATCAGGATCTGAGCCTGGCCCAGCGCGTGCTGCGCGACTTCGTGCATGACGAAACGGCTACCATTCAGGTCGACTCACGCGAGAACTACCTGAATCTGTCCGAGTTCGCCAAGTCGTACACGCCCAGCGTGCTGCCACGCTTGCAGCATTACACCGGCGAGCGGCCGCTGTTCGACCTGTATGGCGTGGAAGAGGAAATCCTGCGCGCACTGGGGCGGCGCGTCGATCTGAAGTCCGGCGGCTACCTGATCGTCGACCAGACCGAGGCGATGACCACCATCGACGTCAATACCGGTGGCTTCGTCGGCGGCCGCAATTTTGCCGATACCATCTTCAAGACCAATCTGGAAGCGGCGCATGCAATCGCGCGCCAGCTGCGGCTGCGCAATCTGGGCGGCATCATCATCCTCGACTTCATCGACATGGAAAATGCCGAGCATCGCAGCGCGGTGCTGGCGGAGCTGAAGAAGACCCTGTCGCGCGACCGCACCAAGGTGTCGGTATCCAATTTCTCGGCACTGGGTCTGGTGGAAATGACGCGCAAGCGTACCCGCGAATCGCTGGCTCACATCCTGTGCGAACCGTGCCCGGCCTGTGCTGGCAAAGGCCAGGTCAAGACCTCGCGCACCATCTGCTACGAAATCCTGCGCGAACTGCTACGCGAAGCGAAGCAGTTCAACCCGCGCGAATTCCGCATCCTGGCCTCGCAGGAAGTGGTCGACCTGTTCCTCGAAGAAGAATCGCAGCATCTGGCGATGCTGGGCGACTTCATCGGCAAGAAAATCTCGCTGCAGGTCGAGAACACCTACCATCAGGAACAATACGACGTGATTCTGATGTAGCGACAGGACGAGGATTGCTGCCGCGCCGTGCACAGCAATTTCTCGGGCCAGCGAACTGGCCGCCAGCCCTACAGTCGCGCGATATCGTGCTGCAGGCGGATGATGTCGACCGGCGAAGCCGAGTCGTAGACACCGCGCACTCTGTGCTCGCGGTCGACCAGGAAGGCGCGCGTCAGGTGCGCGGGCAGGCCGTCGGCGCCCCTGCGGTCGATATCGCTAAAAAAATTGTTGCGCACAAAATCAACGACTTCCTGCTGCGCTCCTGTCGCGAGCCGCCAGCTGACGGGCAGGCTGATCGTCTTCGCGTACGCGCGCATCGCGGCGGCATCGTCGAAGCGGGGGGTGACCGAAATGGAGAGAAAGCGCACCTCGCGCCCCTTCGCTTTCATGCGCGTGTGCAAGCCCATCAGCATGTCGGTCGATATCGGGCACACCGTCACACAAGCACTGAAGAAAAAACTCACCACGGTCGGTCCCTGGTCCAGCGCCGAGCGGTCGAAGTTGTGGCCATACTGATCGACCATGACAAAATTATCGACCCTGCGCTGGCGCGACAGCCAGTCCCAACGCGGCTGCAGGTCGGCGTTGCTGTAGTAAGGCAAGTCCTCATGCTCGAGTGCCGACTCGCGCCTGCCGTGTGCGGCAACCAGCCATGCGGCCGCCAGCAGTGCCAACGCGAGCATCAGGAAAACGGCCTTTGTCAAATGCTTGGGGTGTAGTCGGCAAGACATGGTGGCTCGTGGCTCAGCGGATGCGTGCCGGCGTGCCGGCGTAGCATCCAATGGTATACGGATACTCTTTGGTTGCATGGTAGTGATACTGACTCACGGTAACGCCGTTGATCGACAGCGCGTGGGTGTGGCCATGGCAGGCATCCAGATCGGCATTGGTCAGCGGCTTGCCGCCTTCGCCGAGATTGCCGTAAATTCCGAAGCCATCGGCAATGTAGCCGACCAGCGGTGAATGGCTTCCCGGCTGGTCCGTCTGGGCCAGACACTTCGACACATCGTGATAGTGGTACATGCCCTGACCCTGCGGATGGCCGCCGCAGGCATCCTGCAGTTCGTGCGCAGCCGCATCCCTGCCGTCGGCGTCAAGCGCGTTGTAGAGGCGCGCGCCGCTGAGCAGGATTCCGACCGCGCCCAGGTCGGTGCAACTCGGCCTGGCCGCCACGACGGGATTGGCTGGCAGGCCCCAGGCCACGGCCACGGCCTGGATCGTGTTCGGATTTTTGTCGAAGGGATAGGCTGGGTCGGAAGGCGCGATCGGGAAGGTGCCAGTGGTGTGGGCAGGCAAGCCGTTACCGCTCAACGACAGCAGGCCGTTGGCAAAGTTGACCGAAAACGAGGATACCCATTGCACTGCGCCGCGCACCGTCGTCTTCGCAGTCGAATCCCAACTCAGTCCGTCGGCGCTGATCCACGGCGCCTTGCCCGACGGGTTCGGGCTGGCGGGGATCGAGCACGCAAAGACGTAGCCAGGGAGCGCTTGCGTTGTGCTGATCTTACCGTCGCCGACCGGGAGCTTGGTCGGGTCGATCCCAGTCACTGGTGTTGGCGTTGGCGTTGGCGTTGGCGTT
>JBGSBQ010000316.1:0-5017 GCA_041730475.1 Sphingomonadaceae bacterium | reverse complement strand
CCATGTATTTGATTATCGTGCGCTATCGGTGCAGGCGGAGATTGTCGCAGCACTGCGGGGCCGGCAGGTGGCTGGTGCCATCACGGTGGGTAAGGGGGCTGCTGCGGCTTGCCTGCGTGTACTTGCGCAGTGTGAAGGCCGGCGTTTTGTCGCGCAAGCGAGTGCACCAGCGTCGCTGGATGACGTTCCGGCGACGCCGGGGCGATGGCGCAAACTGGTGCCGGCACTTGCCAGCATGGTGGTCGGTGGTATCGCATTGAGCCTCTTGGCGAAGCGCTGCGGGCTAAAGACCAAGATGATCTGGGGCGGATCGCTGATCGATAACGAAGTGGGGAGAATGATCTACGGCGAGTTCCTGCCGGAGGCACTCTCCAAAAACGTCTACACGGCAGCACCGCCGCCCCTGACAGTCGGACACGGCCTTGCATGTATCCCGGAAGCCATGGTGCTGCATGGTCGCGGCGTCTCGGCGCGCAAGCTGGTGGTGACGCTGTGACGGCGCGAGTCTGCACAGCGACTGTTCGCGACGCAAAGATGAGCGCATGGCGTTGGTTCCTCTGGTGCAGTATGGCGCTGATCAGCACCGTCATCGCACTGGTTTCGCTGCGCTACCTCCCCGGCAAAGGGCCAGTTCCTGAAGTGACTGCCTTGAACCACCACTTCCATCCATGGATCAAGATACATGCCACCGGTGCTGCGCTGGCGTTGCTGTCTGGTGTGGCACAGATGTTCCCCGCATTACGTTACCGTTGGCCTTTGTTGCATCGTATCGGCGGTCGCCTGTATGTGCTCGGTTGTCTGATCGGAAGCGGAGCGGGGTTGATATTGGCGGTCGGAACGTCAGCCGGGGTAACTGCAGGTGCCGGCTTCGCCGCACTCGCTATTGCATGGCTGATGACAACTAGCGTCGCGGTGTACAAGATCGTCTGCAACGATGTGACTGGCCACCGGTGCTGGATGATACGCTCATTTGCGCTGGCGTTTGCGGGCGTCACATTGCGTGTTTACTTGCCATTGTCAGGACTACTGGGGCTCGACTTCCTGCAGGTGTACCGGGTGATTTCCTGGCTGTGCTGGGTGCCCAATAGCCTGCTTGTTGAATGGTATCTCGAGAACTGTAAAGGCGCGCGCACATGATCCGGGCATCGCTAAGTGCTCATCGCCTATATGTCGCTGTCATGTCATGTGGCTTATTTGCCCCAGTTTGTCGTAGCGCATTGAATCGCGCAGTCAACGTGCTGACGATGGCATCGATGCTGACTGGCTGTCAGGCATGGCAGGTGACCACCGAGGGTGGCCAGCCAGTGGAAATGGCGGGGGCTGCTCCGTGGCGCGACGGCCGATTCCGTAATCCTGAGCCCATTCACAACCATTTGCCGAAAGCGTTGCTGCAAGGGCTCTCCAGCGCCCCCGGCGACGTTCCCGTTTCAGCGGTCCCCGTTGTCATGACCGATCCTGTGATGCTGGCCCGGACTCCGGACAGTGGTTTGCGCGTCACGTGGTTTGGCCATTCTTCGACGTTGGTGGAAATTGACGGCATGCGGATACTGACTGACCCGATCTGGAGTGAGCGCGCGTCGCCGCTTGAATGGCTAGGCCCGCGTCGCTGGTACGCTCCGGCGATCACGCTGAATGATTTGCCCCCCATCGACGCGGTGACTATTTCGCATGACCATTATGACCATCTGGATAAAGCTACCATTGTGGCGATGCGGCATTGGAGCAACTTGTTCATCGTCCCGCTTGGAGGGGGAGTGCAATTGGAGCAATGGGGCATTTCACGCACACGCATCGTTGAACTGGACTGGTGGCAATCAGCTCAGATCGGGGCGGTCGTTGTTGCGGTCGTGCCGGCTCGGCACTCGTCAGGGCGTTTCGATCCCCGTAGCGACCATACTTTGTGGGGAGGTACAGTATTTCTCGGGCCGCAGCACAAAGTGTATTTTTCTGGTGATACTGGCTTTCAACAATCGATGAAGGAAATTGGACGGCGCTATGGACCGTTCGATCTTGCGTTAATTGATGCTGGTCAATACAGTGAAGCTTGGCCGGATGTCCATCTTGGACCGGAACAGGCGGTGCTGGCCGCACAGCAAGTCAACGCGCGTGTGCTGCTGCCCGTCCATTGGGGCTTATTCAAGCTGGCACCGCATGCATGGACGGAACCGATGGAGCGCGTGTTAGCTGCGGCGCGATGCACCGACCTGATTGTGATCACGCCTCGACCCGGACAATCCGTCGAGCCAAGCGCGTTAAAGCCACAGGACGTGCAGAAGTGGTGGCCACAGATTCCATGGAATACATCGGAACAAAAGCCGATCATCGCGACCATGAATGGCAATGCGGCTCACCGATTTGAACAGACAAGCTGCGCTGTTATTTGACTCTCGTCCTTGCGTATTCCTCAGTCGGAATAGACGTCGTCTAAGGCTTTTAGGGCGGAAGTTAATAGTACGGTGTATAGATAATCGGGGATTGTCACAAAGACGACGTCTAGGCTTAACTTCATTAGCCGTTGTAGCGTATGCTTACGCGGTTTGCGGGGCAATTTAAGGAGCGCAGACGGTTCCGCAGCCTTCAAATTTGGATTGCTCACTTTGGTTGTTCTCCCAAGTAGGCTGGTACCGTCTCTGCCATATCGGGGCGGCACGTTGTCTAATTGCTGAGTAAATGCAACCAAGAAATTTGGGGCAAATTTGGGGCAATGTGAGCATGCTTTAGCGCATTCCAGCGTGGT
The DNA here is from genome assembly GCA_041730475.1 of Sphingomonadaceae bacterium. Classification (GTDB taxonomy): domain Bacteria; phylum Pseudomonadota; class Gammaproteobacteria; order Burkholderiales; family Burkholderiaceae_D; genus Rugamonas. Next base: position 2,280 of record JBGSBQ010000316.1, on the reverse strand, counting down.
TCTCTAGCCGAACTCTGACGGTCACTGCGCTACGCTGACGATGCAAAAAAATCAAATTCTCAACTTGCACTTCCCACCAAGAATACTTAGTCAATTCGATGACTTACACATAAAGCCGACACTTAAAAATGTCGGCTTTATTGTTGGGTTTAATTTCTTGGTGTAATTCACTTTGCTACGACCAGATTGGACAGCTTGCCCAACGCGGCACGTTGCGCATCAAGCTGCAGGTGGGCATATCGTTGAGTAGTCTGAATATTCGCGTGCCCGAGGATTTTGCTGATCGTGTAGAGGCCAACGCCAAGGCTCAGCATGATGCTGGCGCACGAGTGGCGCAGGTCATGGAAGTTGACGTGCTGCATCCCAGCCTTCACCCGCGCCCGTCTCCAGGCTGATTTCACTCCACCCACAGTCATCTCCAGCGGGTAGTGCTATAGCCATGGCCTCAAGGCTGGAACAATTGGGATGACACGCATCCTCAGTGTTTTAGTATTACTGGCGGGGAAGGTGATCTCGTTGACGCCGATATGTTGCCGTTCCCGCAGGAACAACTCGCCCCGGCGCGCCCCGGTTAGAAGTGCTCCCCAAATTGCCGCCTAGGCGCCGACAGAGCAGAACGACGCGATTTTTTTAACCGGTTCGACCGACAGGAAAACTTCGCGCTTGTTATTGACGGTGACTTGCTCGATCCTAAGTCCGTAATTTTCAGGTATCAGCCTCTGGCGCCATGCAATCGCCAGCCCCTTCTTAACGCAAGCGCGGGACCTGTTGATGGTGGCGGGGGCATAGACCGGGACCTTCTTCTTGGTCTTCTTGTGTTCCACGAGCTTGCTCATGTCGCGTAGCACGTGATCTGCGAACTCCTGAGCCTGGCTCGCCTTGCCCTTTAATGCCCATGGCATCAAGCGCTTTGCGTGATGCTCCGATGTCTTGGCGCTGCGCAGGCTTGCTGAGTGTTCCAGGAACAGTGTCAAAATGGCGTTCATTGGCGCAACGCCGGGAATTGCAACCTCCTTGCTTTTAGGTGCCCTAGCCACAGCCGAGCGAATTTCAGCTTCTATTCGCTGGGCATCGCCCGCAGTTGCACCTTCTGGTAGCTTTCGGTGAATTCTTTTACCTTCGACCATAATGCCAACATGCCTGCGGCCGTCTTTGTCTTCCCAGGTGGACATTGCTGATACTCCTTTAACCATTTCTTGCATTCTGCCAAATCGTAACGCTTGGCTCGTTTTCCGACATGCGTGAATGGCAGCCCATCCTGCGCCAGACGACGGATTGCAGATTCGCTCACCCTCAGGGGCAGCGCACAATCACGCCCAATTGCCCGATGAGGGGCGTTACGTGGCATCGGTGCGCACCATGTACCGCCGGAAGCAAGGCTGTGCCGCAGTGCACGAGCGAAGCAACCAGCTGCGCCATCCTGAGTACGCCAAACCCGAACTGTTGGCCGGGGTGCCCAATCAAGTCTGGAGCTGGGACGGTGGTGCACCATGTCCTGTTGGTCTTCTCGCTGAATCAGAAAGTATGCGCAACGATTACGCCACAATGAATTCATTAATTTCGGTACTTTTGGCAACTTCCATCGTTTTCCTGGAAACAACAGTTAAGATACTTTCCTGCGGGATTTATTCTGCTGGCAAATGGAGCCGCTATCGGACGTATTTGCCCGCCATAGCGTCCGTACTCACCGCAGCACAGGAGAACAGCATGCGTCAAAATAGTTCTGTCACCATCCGCGAATATGTCTTGAAGGATGAGGAAACCATCGTTTCCAAGACCGACCTGCAAGGCAATATCACCTACGTCAACGAAACATTTATCCGCGTCAGCGGCTTTACCGAGGCCGAATTGCTGGGCGCACCACAAAATATTGTGCGCCATCCCGATATGCCGCGCGAGGCGTTTGCAGACTTCTGGCACACCCTTAAGCAAGGGCGTGCATGGACTGGAATGGTCAAGAACCGTTGCAAGAATGGCGACTACTACTGGGTCGTCGCCAATGCCGCGCCATATCTGGAAAACGGCAAGGTAGTCGGTTACACCTCGATTCGTGTCAAACCGACGCGGGCGCAGACGGATACGGCAGAGCGCGCTTACCGTGATATCGCCAGTGGCAGTGGCGCGCTGGAAATCCATGAAGGCGTGGCTATTCCGCGCACGCGGTGGCATCTGGCCCGGTATGTGCGTGGCTTGTCGCTGTCGTCCCAGTTGAATTTGGTGTTCGGCGGCGTGGCCTTGCAATGCTGTTTGGGTCTGGCCGCCAGCATCATGGGTAAGACC
>JBGSBQ010000315.1:0-5030 GCA_041730475.1 Sphingomonadaceae bacterium | reverse complement strand
GTGGTGCCCAGCAACTGGGCGAAGGCGCGCCGCAGTGTCACCTCGTTGCGGAAGCCCGACTGGCGCGCCACCTGCAAAATCGACAGCTCCGGCTGCGTCAGCAAATCCTTGGCAAACTCGGCCCGGCAGCGCGCCAGATAGCTGTGCGGCGCCATGCCCACCGCCTGCTGGAAGCGGCGCGAGAAATTGCGCACGCTCATCAGCGCCCGGCGCGCCGCCTGCTCGACCGAAATATCCTCCTTGAAGTGGCGCTCGATGTATTCCTGCGCCTGCTTGATGCGCTGGTCGGCATGCTGCTTGTGCGGCGCATTCTTCATCGCCATCCGTTCATAGGTGGGGTGCTGGACCGAATTGGTATAGCGCGAAAACTTGCGCGCCGCCGCTTCGCCCATGAACTGCCCCACCAAATAGGCGATCGCATCCATGCAGGGATTGATCGAGGCCGCGCTGATGATGCGGCCATCAATCACCAGCGGCGTCTCCGGCGTAAACCGGATGCGCGGGTAATGCTGTGCAAACACGCGCTGGTCGGACGGATTACCCGTCACTTCATGGCCATCGAGCAAGCCTGTTTCGGCCAGCAGGCGCACCCCGCTGGCCATGCACACCAGCACCGCGCCGTGCGCATGGGCCTCGACCAGCCAGCGTTTCAGCGTGGCCGGCACAGGCTTGCGCTCCTCATCGTGGAAAAAGAACGGCGGCACCACCACGATCTGCGGCCAGCGCGCCGCCGCCAGCGTGCTTTCCGGCGTCAGCAACGGCCCGGTAAAGCTGCGTACCGGACGCCGCGTGCGTCCCACCAGTTGCACCCGGAACTGCTCCGACGCAGCCAGATCGGCGCTGCGCGCATGCAGCGTGCCGGCGATCGCAAACGCCTCCTTGGCCAGCAGCGCCAGTCCGCCCCAGCAATCGTGGTCAATCACGACGCTAACCGCTACAAGTAGTTTCATATGGCCGATAGTATCAGTATTTTTGGCTGAAATTCGATGTTTGCAACAGACATAGCAACGATATACTTGTTTGTGTCACACCATCTTTATTATAAAAATTAGGGGACAAACACATGTACAAAGCTTTCGGCGCACTGGCACTGTGCGCTTCAGTTGGCGGCCTGATGGTGGGCTGCACCAAGAGTGGCGAGGGTTCCGCCCCGGCCGCCAATGCCGGCGCAGACGCTGCCTTCCAGAAAAAACTGCAAGAACAGCTGCTCGACGCCAAACCCGGCAGCGTGATCGAGATCCCGGCTGGCACCTACCACCTGACTAGTGGCCTGACGCTGCGCGCCAACGGCGTCACGGTACGTGGCGCCGGCATGGATAAAACCATCCTGTCGTTCAAGGGCCAGGTGGCCGGACCGGAAGGCATGCTGGTCTACGCCAGCAACTTCACCATCGAAGGCCTGACCATCGAAGACTCGAAAGGCGATGGCCTGAAGATCAACGACGGCGATAACATCACCATCCGCAAGGTCAAGGTGCAATGGACCGGCGGCTCCAAGGTCAGCAATGGCGCCTACGGCATCTACCCGGTCAAGACCAAAAACGTGCTGATCGAGGACTGCGTCGCCATCGCCGACTCCGACGCCGGCATCTATGTCGGCCAGTCGAATGGCGTCGTGGTGCGCCGCTCGCGCGCCGAGCAGAACGTGGCCGGCATCGAAATCGAAAACACCATCAACGCCGACGTCTACGACAACGTAGCCACCAACAACACCGGCGGCATCCTGGTGTTCAACATGCCCAACCTGTCGCAGCCCGGCCACAGCACCCGCGTGTTCAAGAACAAAATCGACAAAAACAACCTCGGCAACTTTGCTGCCAAGGGGACCGCGGTGGCCAGCGTGCCGGCCGGTTCGGGCGTGGTGATCAACTCGAATTCCAAGGTCGAGGTCTTCGACAACGACATCACCGACAACCAGACCGCCAACGTCATCATCTCCAGCTACCACTCGACCGGCTACTTCACCGAAAAAGGCGTGGCCGCCAACTACGATCCCTATCCGAAGGCGATCTATGTGTATGGCAACCGCTTCAAAGGCGGCGGCGACTCGCCCGATGGCCTCGACCTGAAGGCGCTGAAGGTCGCCATGTACGGCCTGACCGGCAACCTGCCGGACGTGCTGTGGGACGGCTATGTCGACACCAAGCTGCTGGTCAAAGGCCAGCTGCCGGCCGATCAGTGCATCTGCATCCAGCCGGATGTGGGGGTACTGAACGCGGATGGTCCGAACAAGTACAAAAATCCGAACAAGGACACTGCGCCCTACCGCTGCGAGCTGGCCAAGCTGCCCGCCGTGACGATCACCCAGTTGCAGGCCCAGTCCTGATTTTTGCCACTGCAGATTTTAAGTAAGGCTGTCCCATGACGTTTGTTTCCGCTTTCCGCCCCTTGCGGGCGGCGGCCCTGTTAGCGTGCACGTTGGCCCTGTCGGCGTGCACGCAAGAACAGGCCGCAGTCAGTTTCATCACCGCCGGTAATCCCGAACACCTGAGCGACTGGCACCTGCTGGTCATCAACGGTGGCCGCATGTCGCTCAACGATGGCGTGGTGCCGTATGACCTGAATACGCCACTGTTCACCGACTATGCGCAAAAGCTGCGCACCATCTGGATGCCCAAGGGCCAGCAGGCCAATTACAGCGCCGACGATACCTTCGATTTCCCGGTCGGCACCATCATCAGCAAGACCTTCTACTACCCCAAGGTGGCCGGCAACTCCAACGCCAAGGCGGTACTGGCCACCTACAGCAGCAATCTGGTGGGCGGCAGCAAGCTCGATCTGGCCAATGTGCGGCTGATGGAAACCCGCTTGCTGGTACGCCGTGCCGACGGCTGGATCGCCTTGCCGTACGTATGGAATGCCGAGCAGACCGACGCCGTGCTGGCGCGCACCGGCGAGCAGATTCCACTCGACGTGGTACATGAAGACAAGCAGCATGCGCCGCTGACCTATGTGGTGCCGAATGTAAACCAATGCGCATCCTGCCACGTGGCCGACGTCAAGTCGCGCCAGTTCCAGCCGATCGGCCCCAAGGCGCGCCATCTGAACCGTGACTACAGCTATGACGGCGTGCAGGCCAACCAGATCGACTATCTGGTGCGGATCGGCTACTTGACGGGCGCACCGGCGAATGCCGCCAGCAGCGCACCGCACAACGCCAACTGGCGCGACACCAGCCAGACGCTGGACGCGCGCGCGCGCGCCTACCTCGACATCAACTGCGCCCACTGCCACAACGACAAGGGCGCCGCCAACACCACGGCGCTGCACCTGAATGTCGGCGCGCCGGCCGATTTGCATCTGGGACTATGCAAGCCACCGGTGGCGGCGGGTGCGGGGACTGGCGGCCATGGCTACGACATCCTGCCCGGCAAGCCGGACCAGTCGATCATGACCTACCGTTTGAACAGCGCCGAAACCGGCGTCATGATGCCGGAACTGGGGCGCGGTTCAGTGCACAAGGAAGGGGTGAAACTGATACGCGACTGGATCGCACAGATGCCGCAAGGCTGCGCAGTGCGCTAACGCCCAGCGGCGTCAAGTCAGGGGCAGACGGTAATGCCGCTAAGTTAGAATGCCGAAGCGTGCGCTTGCACCCCAAGACAAGACCTTGGGGTCAGACCCGCCGGGTCTGACCCCAGATTTCCGTCTGTGGGGTTTGCCAGCCGATCTGCGCCTTAACCTAACGGCATGAGGGACTGACCCCGGGGTTTGCAGTGGGGGGAAAGGTCACGCCATCAAGCCGCGCCCAACTCATCCCCCAGCTCCTTGCCACGCGCCGCCGCCGCCTTCATCGCCGTCACGATCGCCTGCCGCACGCCGCTGTCCTCCATACTACTCAGCGCCGCATACGTGGTCCCACCCTTGGACGTCACCCGTTCGCGCAGCAAGGACACCGGCTCGCTCGATTGCGCCGCCAGCTGCGCCGCCCCGGCAAACGTCGCCAGCGCCAGCTGCGCGCCCTGCTCAGCGCTCAGGCCCAGTTCCAGCGCCGCCTGCTGCATCGCCTCGATAAAATAAAACACATACGCCGGCCCGCTGCCCGACACTGCCGTCACCGCATCGATCTTGGCCTCATCATCCAGCCACACGGTCGGACCCACCGCGCGCAAGATCGCATCGGCGCTATCGCGCTGCGCCGCCGACACACCGGCCGCCGCCACCATGCCCGTAATGCCCATGCCAATCAGCGCCGGCGTATTCGGCATGCAGCGCACGATAGCCGCATAACCACCGAGCCAGCGCGCCAGATCGGCGGCGCGAATCCCGGCCGCAATCGACACGATCAATGGTTGACGCGCCGCCGCCAGTGCCGGCAGCAGCTGGCGCGCCACCTCCTTCATGCTCTGCGGCTTCACCGCCAGCACAATCACATCGGCCGCCGCAATCGCCGCCGTCCCCGCCGCGCTGGCCGCGCCGTCCGACGTGCTCACCCCATACTGCGCCTGCAGCGTCGCCAGCGAGGCCGGATTCGGATCAGCCACATGGATGTTGGCGCCCGCCGTCAGCCGGCCGGCCAGTCCGGCGATCAGCGCCGCCGCCATATTCCCGCCGCCGACAAATACAATCTTCGTTTCAGTCATGGTCTTAAGTTCCGTTAAGCGTAATGGCGTGCGCCAAAGATCGCACTGCCGACGCGCACAATGGTCGCGCCTTCCAATACCGCGGCCTGCAGGTCAGCCGACATGCCCATCGACAGCGTGTCCAGTTCCAGCCCTTCGGCAATCAGCTGCTGATACAGCTGTCGCAGCTGGGCGAACGGCACGCGCTGCTGGGCCAGATCGGCGGCCGGCTCCGGGATCGCCATCAGGCCGCGCAACTTCAAGTTCGGCAGCGCCGCGACCTTGTGGGCCAGCGCTGCCAGGTCCTGCGGCGCCACGCCGCTCTTGCTGGCCTCCCCGCTGATGTTCACCTGCAGACAGATATTCAGCGGCGCCATGCCGGCCGGACGCTGCTCCGACAGGCGCTGCGCAATCTTTTCATCTCTCCATCTTCTACCATAAGGTGAGAACCAACTGGTAAGTTGTAAG